>JAJRTJ010000001.1 GCA_024278335.1 archaeon | reverse complement strand
GGAAGTTTGATAAATAATGGAACAAGCCCTATAAGTAATGTAACAGAATTTGTTTTTATTGATTATACTAATGTAACTTGTATTTATGGAAACACTCAAAATTATTCTTCAAGCCAAAAAGAGTATTGGGTTAATGTTAGTGCAAGTTCTATTGTAGATATTATTGCCCCAACATTTGATGATTTGGTAAATATTACCCATGAAGCAAATACCACTTTAGGAGTGAATTTAAATGCTTCAGACGAGACTTCATTTGATTGTTTTTCAATTAATGACACAACTAATTTTGCAATTAATTGTTCTGGTTGGTTAAGAAATGCACTTAATGTTGAGACTGGTTATTATGGAATTAATGTAACTATTAATGATTCAAGTGGCAATAAAAATAGTGATATAATTTATGTGAATGTTTCAGATACACTTGCACCAGTTATTAATCTTTTAAGCCCTTCTGCAGGAGCTTCATTTAGCACTACAAGCACTACATTTAGATTTAATGTTACAGATTCTTTATCAACAAATTGTTCTCTTTTCTTAAATGGGGATTTAACTAATTTTAATTCTAATGTAAGCATTATTGGAAAAGCTGTTTCTTTTGTTAATGCTACTCCTATTGGAAACTATAATTGGAGTGTGAATTGCACAGATTCTTTAGGACATGTTGGAAATTCTTCAACAAGAAGCTTTTCAGTTGTGCAAGCCACTTCAAGTGAAGATGATGGAAGCAGTGGCAGCGGCTCTTCTGGAGGTGGAGGAGGAAGCTCTTTTAATGCTAATGAGATTATCCAAACTACCGACGTCATTATTGCCAATCCTGATTCAGTAAATTTAAGGGCGACTGTTGGAATTGATTTAGGATTTAAAGTTGCTGTTGAAAATAAACTTCAAGAAACAGTTGATGTTGAGGTGAGAATCAGTAAATTAGGAGAGATGCTTTCTTTTAATCAAAAAGCGGTTGTTCTTGCATCAAGACAAAGGAAAATTTTAGAATTTACGATTCATTCTCCAAAGGAAACCGGAATTTATACTGGAAAGATTATCTTAAAAGCAAAGGGAACTGAATTTCAAATTCCTGTAACTCTTAATGTTAATTCAGAAAAAAGCTTGTTTGATATTTCTGTAGACCTTTTAAATGAATTTAAAGTTATTCAAAATCAAGAAAAATTAACTGCTCAAATTTCTTTATTGCAGGCAGGATTGCAGGAGGAAGCAGACGTAACCGTGAAGTATACTATCAAAGATTTTGCTGGAAAGACTTATTTAAGTGAAAGCGAGACAATTGCAGTGTTTAAGCAAAAATCTTATTCTCGGGATTTCTCTGTTGCAGAGCTTCCTGCAGGGACATATATTCTTGGAGCAGAAGTTATTTATTCTGGGGGGATTGCAACTGCAAGCTCTCAATTCAAAATCAAAGGAAAAGATGAAAGCCCTTCTTCTTTACTTTACATTATAATAGGGATTTTATCTGCAATTTTTTTAATCATTATTTTCCTAATCATAAGATATAAAAAGATTCTTAATCAATTAAAAGAAAGGAAGGGGTAAAATGAATAAAAGAATTATTATCGGATTCTCTTTATTAATTGTTATTATTGCAGGATTTTCTTATCTGTTTTTTCCGGATAAAACTTCTGAATCTTTTGAAGTTAATACACTTTTATTAAAATATTCTTTAAAGCAAGGAGAGGAAATTACTACTGGGTTCACTATTTTCAATAAAGAAGACAAAGAAGAAACTTTTAAAATAAATTCTAAAAACTTAAAAGGTCTTGTTCAGATAAATCCTTCTGAATTTAAGGTAAATGCCCGTGGGAAAAAAGAGATTTTAATTAATTTTGAAGATGAAAACCTCACCTATGGCCCGGGGGTTTATATTGGTTCTTTGATTGTTCAATCTGAGAGGGATAAAAAAAACATTCCTGTTATTCTTGAAATCAGAAGCAATAATCCTTTATTTGTCCTTGATTTAAAAATTGCTCCTGAATACAAACAAACAAGCCCGGGAGAGAATCTTTTTATTGAAGTAAGTGCATTTAATCTTAATGATACAAATGAACATGCAGTTACAGTTTCTTATCTTGTTTATAATCTTGATTCAGAACTACTTTTATCTGAAGAAGAATCCATGGTTCTTGGAGGGTCACAAACTTCCTTTACAAAGACTCTGACTCTTCCAAAAAATACTGAATTCGGCGATTATGTTTTGGCTGTTTTAATTGGAGGGAGAGAAGATATGATGAGTTCTTCTAATTATTTGTTTTCAGTTTCTAAAAAAGAAAGGCAATCTACAAATGTTTCCTTTACTTATTTGATGATAATTGTCTTTGCTCTTTTTCTAATAGTTTTTTTAGTAATTATTTTCTTAATTTATGAGAGAATTGCAATTGTTGGAGAATTGAGAAGGCAACAACGAAGAGAGATTCATTCAGTTAGTTTTGCACTTAAAAGAGAAAGGTTGAGAAGACTTTCTCAAGCAAGAACAAAGGAACAGAGAAAGAAAATTAAGAAAAAATTCAAGCACCTTCATAAAAAAGCTCTCAAAAAAATTGTTCATAAATATCAAGAAAGAAAAAAGACAGTTCAATCTTTGAAAAAAGCCAAGAAACATGATTTGATTAAAAAGAAGCTAAAACAATGGAAAGAAGAGGGGTATGATATTAAGGAATTAGGATTAGGAGATGTTTTAGGTTCAAAAAAATTTTCTGCTCAAAATCTTGAAAAACAAGGATATGATACAAGCGTTTTAACTGGATAGAAACATATAAAAGTTAAAATATATTTTACAAAATATAAAAGATGGTGAAAAGAGTTGTGAAAACTCCAGTGCAAGCTAAGAAAGATTTTGAGATTTATGCAAGGGGAGTTGAGCGCCTGAAAGAGTTAGAGCAAGAGCTTAATAGTCTTGATACAAGAGGTTTTGCTAGAGAAGAGCAGGCAATTAGAGCTAGATTAAAAAATGTTTCTGATATCCCTTTAATTGAACAAAAATTAAAAGAATTGAAATTAAAAATAAATCATAAGTTTTCTCCAAAAAAGAAAAAGAGGAATAATTCAAATAAAGATTTAATTAAAATAAAACAAGAAGTTGGGGAATTAAGTTCTAAGATTGACAAGTTTCAACAGAAAAAAATAGGGCCCGTGGATAAAAATGTAGAAATTTTAGTAGAGCATGACTTTGATTCCTTTATCAAGAATCTTGAAACTTCCCTTTCTGAGAGAATTAAAAAGAAAGAGCTTGAAATTGAAGCTTCTTTAAGAAAAGATTTAGATGAGCGGGAAAGTGTGTATAAAGAGAAATATGCTGAGTTAGTTAAGAAATTTAATTCTAAAAAACAAAAGATGAAAAATGATTTGAAGAAATATCGCCTTGCTTTGGAAAAAGAATTTGATGCTAAAGAGCGAAAATTAAGGGAAGAACTTGAAAGAGAACACATTAAAATGGCTCAAGAGTCTTTAAAGGAAAGACAGAGAGCACAAAAAAGCCTTGAAAAAGAATATGCAAAAAAGATTGAGGAGCAGTTAAGAAAAGATAAAGACTGCCTTGAATTAAAAAGAAAATTAGAGGAATTAAGGCAGAAATTAAAGAAAGAAGCAAAAGAAAAAGAACTGCAGGAAAATAAAAAATATTTGAAAAGAAAATTAAAATTAGAAAAAGAGCTTGAGAAGAGGAAAAAGCAAAACGAGTTGCTTTTAGAAAAAAAGAAAAATATTTTGGAGCAGGAATATCAGAAAAAGGTCAGAGAACAACTGCAGAAAGAAGTTGCTAAGAAATTTTATTCTATGCTTCAAAAAAGGATTAAAGAAGCAAAAATTCAGCTTTCTGAAGAATATAAGAGCAAAACCAAGTCCAAGCTTCATGATGAGATTCAGAAAAGCTTGTCAGAGAAATTTCACAAGGAATTAAGGGAAAAGTTAGAAAATATTAAAGTTTCTTTGGCAGAAAAATATAAATCTCAGTTAAAATCTCATGCTGACCAAGAAATAAAAAAGAAAAAAGCAATTATCAAGGCTGTTTTTGATAAAAAGATTAAAAATAAATTAAGTGCTTTGGAGACAAAGTTTAAGAACAAACAAAAGCAGTTGGAAGAGAAATTTAAAAAAGAGCAATCTCAATTAGAGAAAAAAAGCAGAGAAATTGAGTTTGCTAAGAAAAATTTTGAAATAGAGAAGAAAAAACTTGTTCAGAATTCTAATAAGATTTTAAATCAAAAAAAGCAGGAGCTTCATACTAAGTTTTCTGAGAAATTTAAAAAAGAACTTCATAAAGCAATTGCTAAAAAAGAGAAACTTTTGAGGCAGGAATTAAACAATGAATATGAATTAAAATTAAGACAGCATATTCAAGAGTATGAAGAAGAATTGAAAAGAAAGAAATTAGAGTTAGAATTAGAGCTTCAAAACAGAATGAAACAAGTTTTGAATTAGGGGTGTTTTGAATTTATTATAATAATTTTATAAATATCTTTAAATAATATGTTGGATTATTTATTTTATGTTAGAAGGATTATTGGGGGTAAAAGGGGAGTTGTTGAATTTTTTAAGAGAGTTTATGAGTTGATGGATGGCAATTATTGGCTTAGAATATTTGATGAAATGTATAAAACTGGGAAATTAAGAGAAATAAGTAGCCATGAGATTTCTGAAAGATTTGGGATTAGAGATTAAGGAAATTTTTCTCTAAAAATCGTTTTATCGACGATAAAAAACACAAAAAGGTTTATAAACTAACCTGATTTTCTTATTTTATAAACTGAAAATTTTAATAAAATTTAGGTTTTTATAATATGGCAGATAAAAAAAGTGATTATGGCGCAAAGGCAATTAAGGTTTTAGAAGGTCTTGAAGGGGTGAGAATGAGGCCTGCAATGTATATTGGAAGCACCTCAAAGGAAGGGCTTCATCATCTTGTCTGGGAAGTTGTTGATAATGCTGTTGATGAGGCAATGGCGGGATATTGCGACAAGATTTTTGTAACTTTGAATGAAGATGGTTCTATTACAATTGAAGATAATGGGCGGGGGATTCCTGTTGACAAGCATCCTCAGTTTAAAATTCCTGCCTGCGAGGTTGCATTAACAAAACTTCATGCAGGAGGAAAATTTGACAGCAAGTCTTATGCAATTTCAGGAGGGCTTCATGGTGTAGGGGTTTCTTGTGTAAATGCCCTTTCAGAAAAATTAATTCTTGAAATTAAAAGAGGGGGAAAGATTTACAAACAAGAATATTCAAGAGGAAAGCCTTTGACTAAACTTAAAGAAGTTGGGAAAACTAAGGAAAGTGGGACTAAAATTACTTTTTATCCTGACCCAGAAATTTTTTCTACGTTGGTTTTTGATTATAAAGTTTTAGAGACTCGGTTTAGGGAGACTACTTTTTTAAATGCTGGACTAAGAATTTTTCTTGAAGATAAAAGAAAAGATAAGCCAAACAAGAAAGAAGAATTTTTTGCTGCAGGAGGTTTGGTGGATTTTGTAAAATGGTTGAATAAGTCAAGGGAGCCATTGCATAAGCCTTTTTATTTCAAGAGAGAGGTTGAAGGAGTAATGATAGAAATTGCATTTCAGTATACAAGTGCATATCAAGAAAATATTTTTGGTTTTGTTAATACAATTAATACTGTTGAAGGGGGAACTCATGTTACTGGTTTTAGAACTGCTTTGACTCGTGCAGTGAATGATTATGCTAAGAAAAAAGGAACTTTGAAAAGCGGAACTTTGCTTGGAGACGATGTTCGGGAAGGGGTTACTGCAGTTATCAGCATTAAGCTGGCCAATCCTCAGTTTGAAGGGCAGACTAAGACAAAACTGGGAAATTCTGAGATTAAAGGATATGTTGATTCTGCGTGTTCAATTGCATTGTCAGAATATTTAGAAGAAAACCCTGCTGCTGCAAAGAAAATTGTTGCTAAGGCAATGGATTCTGCTAAAGCGCGATTAGCTGCTAAAAAGGCAAAAGATTTGGTTAGGAGAAAAAATGCTTTTGGTGTTGGGGGGCTTCCAGGAAAGTTGGCTGACTGCTCAAGCAAAAAATCTGAAAATACTGAGCTTTATATTGTAGAAGGTAATTCAGCAGGTGGTTCTGCAAAAACTGCGCGAAATCGGGAAACTCAGGCCATTCTTCCCTTAAGAGGAAAAATTTTGAATGTTGAAAAAGTAAATCCTGCCAAGGCTCTTTCGTCTGAAGAAATTGCTAATTTAATAACTGCAATTGGGACCGGAGTTGGAGATGAATTTAATATAGATAAATTAAGATACAATAAAATTATTATTATGACTGATGCAGATGTTGATGGGGGGCATATTAAGACACTTCTTTTAACTTTTTTTTACAGGTTTATGCCCGAGCTTGTTGAAAAAGGATATGTTTATGGAGCAATGCCTCCTTTGTTTAGAGTCAGGAAAAAAACTGACCACTATGTTTACAGCGAGGAGGAATTAAAGGAATTAACTAAGGGAGTTGCCAACCCAAATGTTACAAGATTCAAGGGGTTGGGAGAGATGAGTGCTTCTCAGCTTTGGGAAACAACAATGAATCCTAAAACAAGAAAGTTAAAAAAGATTCATGTTGAAGATGCAGTAGAGGCAGACCAGGTATTTACTATGCTTATGGGAAGTGATGTTGCTGGCAGAAAAGAGTTTATTGCAGAAAATGCTCGGGAGGCAAATCTCGATGTGTAGAGAATCTCGATTTGCCGCCACTAGCTCGTCTCTGATGAGCCAAACCAGGGAGGCAGATTTAGACGTGTAAAATGAAAGAAGATTTTTTAATTTTATTAAAAGAAAGAATACTTCCTTACTTTAAAACTGGAGAAAGCCATGAATTTGGGCATACTGAGAGGGTATTAAACAATGCTGTTGAAATTGCAGATAGTGAAGGAGGGGATATTGATGCAATCAAAATAGCAGCGCTCTTACATGATATTGCAAGGATAAAAGAAGCGAATAATGAGACAACATGCCATGCAGAGGAAGGGGCTAAAATGGCTGAAGAAATTTTAAAAGAATTTGAAGATATTTCTGAAGAGAAAATTAAGATAATAACAGACGCAATAAGAACTCATCGTCTTAGCAAGGGATTAAAAGCAGAGTCCAAAGAAGCGAAAATTCTTCAAGATGCAGACCGCCTTGACTCCCTTGGAGCAATATTAATTGCAAGAGCTTTTTCTTCAGCATATTTGTATAATCATCCTTTTTATGATGAAGAGGGAGAAAGTGTAATAAAATACATTGAAGAGAGAAATAAAAAAGTTAATCCAGAAAATTTTAATACAAAAAAAGCTCAAGAGCTTGCTAAAGCAAGATATGATTTTGCAGAGCAGTTTATTGAAAGATTTAAAAAAGAATTAAAGGGTAAGTTATAAAATGGCGAAGAAATCAAAATTATCAACACCAGATTGGATAAGGGAAGGATATGATTCTCCTGAAGAATATGCTAAGGCTACTGGCAAAAAAGTGCGAAAAAAGAAAAAAGGCAAAACATTTACAATCAGGGAATGTCCAAAATGTGGGAGTGATGATGTGGGGGTTGTTTTAAGTGGAAAAGATTCTGAAATAGGAGGGGGAGAAGAGTGGGAGTGCCATAAATGCAAATGGAAAGGGGCCGATATTGTTAAAAAAGAATTCACAGAAGACGAGCTTATGGAATATTTAGATAAAAAAGGAGAAGAAATAGCATGACTCCGTCAGAAACAGACAAAATTAATGAGATAGAGAAAGGGATTATTCAAGCAGAAGTGTCTGAGGAAATGAAAAAAGCTTATTTGGATTATGCAATGAGTGTTATTGTTTCTCGGGCAATTCCTGCAATTGAGGATGGTTTGAAACCAGTTCAGAGAAGGATTCTTTATTCAATGCAGGCAATGGGATTAAAGCCAAATACTTCTACAAAAAAGTCAGCAAGAATTGTGGGAGATGTGATTGGTAAGTATCACCCTCATGGAGATTCTGCAGTTTATGAAACAATGGTGCGTATGGCCCAAGAGTTTTCATTAAGATATCCCCTTGTTTTTGGACAAGGTAATTTTGGCTCTATTGACGGAGATGAGGCCGCAGCAATGAGATATACAGAAGCCAAATTAATGCCTATTTCAAGCGAGTTGCTTGCAGATATTGATAAAGAGACTGTCAAATTTGTCCCAAATTATGATGCTTCCTTGAAAGAGCCGAGCCTGCTTCCAGGAAAACTTCCCGCTTTAATGCTTAATGGAGCAACAGGAATTGCAGTAGGAATGGCAACAAACATTCCTCCCCATAATTTAACAGAGGTCTGCGACGCGATTATTGCTTATGTTAATAAACCAAATATTGAAATAAAGGAACTTACAAAGATTATTACTGGTCCTGATTTTCCTACTGGAGGAAGTGTTTCTGGGGATATGGAAGAACTTTATGAAACTGGAAGAGGAAGGCTTATTTTAAGAGGAAAGACTAAAATAGAGACAATTAAGAAAAAAGATGCAGTTGTTATTACTGAAATACCTTATATGGTAAATAAGTCTACTTTGGTTGAGCAAATAGCTGTATTGGTTAGGGATAAAAAAATTAGGGACGTTTCTGATTTGAGAGACGAGTCTTCTAAAGGCCAGATTAGAATTGTAATTGAATTAAGAAAAGGTGCAAATCCTGATTTAATTGTAAATGCGCTGTATAAATATACCCGGCTTCAAGATTCTTTTAGTGTTAATTTTCTGGCTCTTGTAAATGGACAACCAAAAGTTCTTGGATTAAAGCAGGTTTTGAAGGAATATGTTGAATACAGAAAAAAAATTATTACAAAAAGAACTGAATTTGAATTAAAGAAAGCAAAAGAAAGAAAAGAGCTTGTTGAAGGGCTTTTAATTGCTTTAAAAAACATTGATGCTGTTATTTCTTTGATTAAAAAATCCAAGACTAAAAATGAAGCAATGGAAGGCTTAATGAAAAAATATAAGTTAAGCCAAAGGCAGGCAGAAGCAGTCTTGGAAACCCGGTTACAGCAATTGACTTCCCTTGAAGTTGATAAGTTGAAAAAAGAGGAAGAGGAATTGAAGAAGTTAATTAAAGAATTAGACAATATTCTTGGAGATATTAAAGAAGTTATTAAAATTATTGTAAAAGAAGTCAAGGAATTAAAGAATAAATATGGAGATGAAAGAAGGACTCGGGTTTTAAAGAAAATTAATGAGATTTCTGAGAAAGACCTTGTGCAAAAAAAGGACGTTATTGTAACGATTACTGACAAAGGTTATGTTAAAAGAATGGATGTTTCATCTTATAGGCAACAGAGGAGAGGAGGGAAAGGAGTTATTGGAAGCAATCTTGCTACCGACGATTTTACAAGGCAGTTGATTAGCTGTTCTACTTTGGATTATTTAATGTTTTTTACTTCTCGGGGAAGAGTTTTATGGCTTAAGGCGCATGATATTCCAGAAGCAGAAAGATACAGCAAAGGAAGGGCTTTGACTAATTTGCTTGGATTAAAGAACGAAGAAGTAACAAGTGTAATCTCTGTTAAATCTTTTGATGATTATTTATTTATGGCAACTAAAAAAGGAATTGTTAAGAAAATTGCATTAAGTCATTTTTCAAAGCCTCGTGCTTCAGGAGTGCGGGCAATTAATCTTCCGGCAGACCATTCTGATAATTTAATTGGAGTAGAGGTTCTTAAAGAAGGGCAGGAAGTTACTCTGGCGACAAAAAAAGGTCAGGCAATTAGGTTTAATGCTGATGATGTTCGGGCAATGGGCAGGGCAAGTTATGGTGTGGCAGGAATAAAGCTAAAACCAAATGACGAAGTTGTGAGTTTAGAAGTTTTAGGGACTGCAAATATTTTAACTGTTACAGAAAAAGGCTATGGAAAAAGAACTGCTGTTGAAGATTATAGAAAAACTGCTCGTGCTGGAAAAGGAGTTATTAATTTAAAGGTTTCCTAGAAAACAGGAAATGTTGTTAATACAGTGGCAGTTACAGATAAAGACAGCATTATTATTACAACTGCCAAAGGAATGGTAATTAGAACTGGATTGAAAAATATTCGTGTGATGGGCCGTGCTGCACAAGGAGTTAGAATTGTCAAACTCCAACCAGGGGATAGGGTTAGTGATGTCGTAAGAGTTGTTGAAGAAGCAGAAAAAAAAGAGTGATTTATTCCAAAATATTGTGAAATTCTTTTTTAATATATTTACTTGCTGTTGGAAATTTTTCTTTTAAGAGTTTTTCTTTTTGTTGCTGTTCTTGTATTGAAAATTCTTTGCAGAGATTTTTGTATTCACACCACTTGCAGAGAATTGACTCTTGTTTTGGAAATTCTTCAGCTGATTCTATTTTTTCAATTAAGTTTATTATTTCTTGTTTCAATTCTTCAAGCTGTTGATTTGATTTTTTTGATTCTATTTGCGTGTCATGAGCAAGGTAGTGCCAGACAAGTTTTACTTCTTTTTCTTGTCCAAACTGCTCTTTTATGGCAATAGAATAAAGTGCAAGCTGGCGGTCTTGTTCTATTTTTTCTTTTGTCGGCAGAGTGTTTGCAGTTTTATAGTCGTGAATTTCATATTCTTGTGTTGCAGGGTTGAAAACCAGCCGATCTATAAATCCCCTTATTTGATGCTATTTATTCTGCCCAAGCTTGATTGAGATTTCTTTTTCAAGCTCAATTGTTCCATCTTGAAATGGAAAATGCCTTTGATAATAATTAAGAAGAAACTGCACACCTTTGTTAAAATAATCTTCAGGGGTTAAGTCTTTGACAATTTCAATATTTTCTGAGAAATCTTTTTTCCATGAGTCAGTATAAAAAGCAATTACTTCATCAATTTTTGGGGGATTTTGTTTTTGTGCTTTAAGATAAATCCATTCTAATGTATCATGAACTGCCGTCCCAAGATGGGCTTCAATTGATTTTTCTATTTCTGGCTTTATTTTGTCAATATATCTTAGTTTAAATCTAAATGGGCATTGTTCAAAAGTTGAAAGTTTAGAATGTGAATATTTTCCCATTATGTTGTGTAAAAATCTGAGTTAATAAAGTTTTATTGTTACTTTTAGGTATTTTGCAAAATTTTTTAAACCCTTGTTTGCCTTTAAATTCATGAAACAATCAAGAAGAAATTCACGCTTAAAGAAACTTGTTTTGAATGTGGTTCTTGGAGGGACATTTGCTCTTTTTTCTGCTTGTGCTGGAATGTCTGCTACTGATTCTTGGAGAGCAAGACAGGCAGGGATTCGTGGAGAAAAATATGAAGAAGCTTATTTTACAGGAACTTCTGGATATTTTGAGACTTGGGCTTATAGGTTTGGAGCAACAGCACTTGCTCTTTCTCTCTTACCAGGAATAAATTATTTTAAAAATAAAAGAGAAGCTCCTCAATCATTTAAAAGCTGTTATTAATAACTAATTTCTCTCTATTGAATAATCTCTGCCCAATAGTTCAAAAGCTGTTATTGGTTATTTTTAATTTTCTCACTTTTAAACTATTTCGCCATAGCCGATTAATCTCCAGTGGTTGTTGATGTTTCTTGCAATTCCAAGATTGTCTCCTTTGATTGCTACGATTGGAAGGTTTAGAGAAAGCTCTATTTCTTTGTTTAAGATTTTTTCAACTATTCCCACAGTTATTGTGGTGTTTATAGAGAGCATTAACATTTCTTTTGTTTTAAATGACTGGATTTTTTCATGCTCTTCTGTTCCAGAAAGGTTTTCAAAGAGCTCTGCTTTGATTGTTATTTTGTTTTTAATCTCAGGCAAGATTCCTTTTTTTGAAACAAGCCCACCTGTTAAGGAATCTGTTTTTGTTAATATTGGGTCAAGTGATGTTTCTATTGCAATACTTGCTCCTGGTTTTACTTCATTTACTTTTTTTGAACCTTTGTAAATAGATAATATTTTTGTTGTAAGAGGCTGGTAGCTAGTTTGGTTGTTCTTTTTTTCAATTAAGCCAGGCTTTATTTCAATTTCATCTCCTGTTTTTAGTTTTCCTTGTTTTAAAATTCCTCCCAGAATCCCTCCATTTAATTTTGAGATCTCTTTTCCTGGCTTATTGATATCAAAACTTCTTGCAATAAGAAAAATTGGGCCAGTATTAATTGGTCTTTCAGGAATTTTTATTTTGCATAATTCTTCAAGAATCTTGTCAATATTAATTCCTTGCTGGGCAGAAACAGGAATTATTGGAGAGTCTTGCGCAAAACTTCCTTTTACAAATTCTTTTATTTTTTTGTAGTTTTCAAGAGCCTGCTCTTTTGAGACAAGGTCTATTTTGTTTTGGACAATTATTAAATTTTTTATTTTTTTTGCCTGCAGAGCCATAAAGTGCTCTTGGGTCTGGGGCTTTATTCCTTCGTTTGCCGCAATAACTAAAATTGCAGCGTCAATTATTGCAGCTCCAGAAAGCATTGTTGCCATTAGCATTTCATGTCCAGGAGCATCTATAAATGAAACATATCTTTGAGGCTCTCCTTTTCCTTGATTATTAAAGGTGTTTTTATCTTTTGAAATTGTGATATCTGCATAACCGAGCTTAATTGTTATTCCTCTTTTTAATTCTTCAGAATGAGTGTCTGTAAATTTTCCAGTCAACTGACTAAGAAGAGTGGTTTTTCCATGGTCAATATGGCCTACAACTCCTACAATTAATTCAGGAAGATTTTTCATATGAATAAAGTGAAGAAAGAGTTTTTAAGAGTTTTGGGTTGTAATTTATCTTACGAAGAATTTGTTTATTTTTTAACTTCTTCTTGCTTTGGCGCTTCAGCAGGTTTTTCTTCCTGTGTTACTTGTGCAGGTGCTTCTCCTTCTTTTGAAGCTTCTTTTGTTTTGAAGATTTCTTCAAGTTTTTTTGAACCTTCTTTAAGAACTTTAAGATTTATTTGAACAATTGCAGAAGAAATGACTTCTCCTCTAACTGTTTTTCTAAGTCTTAATCCTTTTGGAGTTTTGTTGGAGTATTCTTTTTTCCCCTCTTTTTTTGGTCTTTTTTTCATTCCTTTTCCATATCCTAAAAGAACTTTTTTTAAACCAATTCCTGCAACTCCTTCCATTGCAGTAAAGCCTGACTTGTCGCTTGCTCCAGTAATTTCTAGCTCATATCCTTCTAAATCTGGGTTTAAAATATTTCCTTGGATTTTGTCGTGAAGTTTTTTATCATTTAAGATATTTTCTTCTACTTCTAACTTGTAAGTTTTTCCTGATTTTTCTGAAATATTTATTTTAAAAGCCATTTTTGATATAGATTAATTGAAGAATTGGTTTTTAAATTATTTGGTTTTAAAAACCCCAAATTTTGATGATATTCTTAGCCTTGCCAACTTTAGTGTTTCTCCTTTTTCTAATTCATAAATACAGGGTCTATTTTCAGGAGGAATTAATGAAGGCCCTTGCCCTTTAAAAGCTTGATAATCTGTTTCTGGGGGATGTATTTCTTTAAGAGCAGAGAGAAAAAAACAGGTGTTTTTTAAAGGGTCTGAATTTCCTGCTGGATTAAAATATAAGCAAGACTTTGTGCAGGTTTTTGTTCCTGGAGAAGACAATCTGAGTTATGGAAGTTTCTTGGTCACCTGTATTCTCAAAATTCTTTTTATTGGTTTTAATAATTGGTTTAATATCATAAAATTTGTTTTTGGAGATAGTTTTTAAAATTGTTGTTTTTTGTTAGGGGAATTAAACTCCCAATTCCGGATTTTCTTTAGTTTATCTCTGATGAATTAGCGAGAACTTAGATTCCCTAATCAGGGTTTAATTTTCTTTTAATATCTGCGATTTCTGCAAGAGCTTTTTTTTCAGTTTCTGTTAAGAGGTCTTTATTTTCTTTAAATTCTTTAAATGCAGACTCTCCTAAATCTGTGTAAAGATATTTTTTGTCTTTAAGCTGTCTTTCATAATTTGTTCCAGAAACAGAAAGTGCAACTTCCTGGCCTTCAGTTGCTTCTTCAACCGGCTTTTTGTCTAACTGGATTGCTTTTGTTTTACCAACTTTTTCTCCTTGTTTATTTATTAGCATTAAATTTTGTTTTAATTTGCCTGCTATGATTCTAACTCCAAAAATAGTTGGATTTGTGTTTCTAAAAACATATTCATGCAAGATTTCTATTTTTGCAATAGTGCTAAGAGCCATAATTCTTTGTTTTTCTATTTCTCTTTTTCTTTTTTCTCTGATTTCTGCCAAGTCTTCAATTAATTTATAAATCACTTCTCCTGTCAAGATTTTTATTTTTGATTTTTCTCCATAGCTTGCCAACAGCTCTTTAGCTTCTTGGTTTGGCTCTACATTAAATCCAACAATAAGTGCGTCTAATTCATTTATGTCAAGATTTGCTTTGGCTGAAATTATGTCTGTTTTATTTATTTTTCCAATTCCTGCTTTAAGAACTGGAATATTGCTTTGCTTTAACAACACCAGCAAAGCTTCTAAACTTCCTAAAGAGTCTGCCTTTGCGATGATTCCTTGTTTGGATAAAAAAGAAGAGAGTGTCTCAGAGACTTGTTTTTTAAATTCTTTTTTTATTTCTTCAAGGTTGTTTTTATAGATAACAAAAGGCATTCCTGCAGGAATTTCTTCTTTAGTTATTAATTGAAGTCTTAATCCTGTTGATGCTTCTACTTTTTCTTTTGGGGCAAATCTTGCGCAAAGGGGCTGGATTTCTTCTAAAATTCTTATTTTGCTGATTATTGGGTTTCCTTGAAAATCTGAAATTGCTATTTCATCTTTTTTTGAAAGTGTTCCGTCGTAAAGAATAGCTTCAGCATAATTCATTGATTTTTCTTTTTTAACTTCAAGAACTACCCCTTTTGCCTCTTTCCCTAGTTTGAGCTTGTTTTCAAGATATTTTTGGCTTAATCCGCAGAGCATCATTATTAATTCTGGTATTCCTTGCTTTGTTTCTGCAGAAGTTGGAATAAGGGCTATTTTTTGAGTAAAGTCTTTGATATTGTAAAATAAATCTGCGTCAAAACCATGTGAGTTTAAAGAGCCAATAAGAGTCATATAAAGCTCTTGAAATCTTTGCTGGACATGCTGGGCTTGAGATTCAATAGATTGCTTTAATGAAATTTCTTTATCTGTTCTCCATCCAGAGATTTTATCTATCTTATTTAATGCAATTATAAATGGAGTTTTATTTAATTTTAAAATTTGAATTACTTCTGCTGTTTGGGGTTTTATTCCTTCAGTAATATCAATAACTAAGACTGCTAAATCTGCCAAAGAGCCTCCTCTTTTTCTTAAATTTGTAAATGCAGCATGTCCGGGTGTGTCTATTAAAAGAAATCCTGGAATATTGAGTTTTATACCAGAACTTTCAATTAAAGGACAGGCTTGTTTGAGCTGAGTTGTTGGATATAGTGTAAAAGAGATTTTTTGAGTTATTCCCCCTGCTTCTTGTTTTTGAATACAAGAGCCTCTAAGACAATCAAGGATTGATGTTTTTCCATGGTCAACATGACCGCAAACTGTTACAATTGGCTGTCTAATCTTAGTCATATCTTTTGAAGCACTAAAGTATTTTTAAAGCTTGTTTTTAAGAGATTTCAACAGACGATAAGAAAAATTTTGTTTGGTAACAGATTAATGCAAAGTTTTATATTTGGCTAATTCTCTGTTTCTTAATGAAAATTTATATTGGAACCCCACACTCTGAAAGGGCTTGTTTGAGGATTTTTGTTGAACCAGTTGCTTTTCCGGGAGAATTTGATTTTTTAGCTTGTTATCCAATGTCCCAGGTGAATTCAAATGAAAATGTTCCTGATTTTTCTGATGAACATGTTTCTGCTTTTTTGCGAAGAAAACTTATGGAGGAATTATAAATGGAGAATGATTTGAAACATCTTGATGAATTATATGATTTAGAATTAGATAGAGTTGTGAGAGAAATTAATAAGAAAAATGCAAAGTTGGTTTTGCTTCAGTTTCCTGATGGATTAAAGCCTTATGCAACTTCTGTTGTAGATTATTTGGGAGATAAAACAGGTGCAGAATTTTTAATTTGGTTTGGAAGCTGTTATGGGGCCTGCGATACTCCTTTGCTGGGAAAGAGTATTGAAAAAGAAATTGATTTAATTTTTCAATTTGGACATAATGAATTAATCCAGGGTTATTAGCCCTCCCCCTCTTTGCCTTAAAATTCTCTCGGCTCTTACTCTTTCTTGTTCTCTTCGTTTCTTTTCTACTTCTCTTGTCCTGTCTACTATTTTTTCAAGTTCATATCTTCCATCCCCCCTTTCTCTAAAATAAGCCGTATATGTTCTTTCTTCCCCTTCTTCTTCTAAAACATAGGATTTTAGATAACATCCAGATATTCTATTGTGGGAGATATATCCTCTTTTTTTTAGGTCTTCTTCTGCAACAACACAGGGTTTTTGAATTTCTTCCATGGATTGATTAAAAATCTTTGATAAAATTCTTCTTTCTTCTTGTTTTCTTTGTATTTCCAATCTTCTAAGAAGGCTCATTGCAGAACCTCTTTTTTCTGATAGAGGAACTCCTTCTGGGGGGGTTTGTTTTTTTGGATAAAATGTTTTTCTGGGAGGGATAATTGCCAGGTCTGATTCTATAAACTGTCCTCTATAATCCCATGTTCCTTCTTTTTTTCCTGGCTCATAAACTATAATTTTTTCTCCAGAATTATCTTTATCATATTCTCTGACAAACCTCGCCATTACAGGAGAGGGGTTTTTTCCACGTGGGTCTGAAAATTTTACTTCTACAAATCCCCGATTTGATAATTCTTTTGTTGGCACGCCTGTTTGTGCTAAGTCCTTTCTTCTATTAAACATAAAAAATTATCAGTTTAATGGTTTTTATTTATTATTGTCCTAATTTGATTTTTGTTAAAGAAGGAGTTATTGTGAGAAAATGATTTCAATTTTATTCTTATTTAAAAAAAGCTGTCTTAATTTAATTCCTGCTTGTTTTAACATTTTCTTTGAGGCCTTTATTTCTTTTGTTTCTGCATATTTATCTGAGAGATAAACAATTTCTTTTATTCCAGATTGAATTATTGCTTTTGCACATTCATTACATGGAAATAAGGCTACATAAATTGTGCAATTATCTAATTTTTGTGTGCTGTTTAAGATTGCATTTAGTTCTGCATGAACAACATAAGGATATTTTGTTTCTAAAAATTCTCCTTCTCTTGCCCAAGGGAGATTGTCATCAGAACATCCAAGGGGAAATCCATTATATCCTGTTCCTACAATTTTTTTATCAGGAGTGACAATACAAGCTCCAACTTGAGTATTTGGGTCTTTACTTCTTTGGGCAGATAAAACAGCAATTCCCATAAAATACTCGTCCCATGAGAGGTAATCCTTTCTTTTTTCTACTTTTTTATTTATTTTTGTTAAAATATTCTCAATTTTTGCCCTTAATTCTTCAATTGTCCCATTATTTTCTATTTTGTAATCTGCAAGAGAGATGCACACAGAAACTTGCTGTCCTGAATTTTTTTCTCCTTCTCCTTTATCTCTTTTATCCATTTCTAAAAAACCCTGCCAATCTTTTGGGTCAGAGGCTCTTGCTCTTTTTATTAATCTTGCAAATCTTGTTTTCAGTGGCGCATCAACTGCAATAATCGTAGCATTGTGTTTTTTTAATTCTTTGATTTCTCCGGGATTTCTAATTCCGTCTATTACAATGTTTTTTTCATCTTTGAGTTTTGCAAAAGTTCTTTTTACAAGCTCTGCTTCTCCGAATTTTTCTCTTATTTCATTTCCGATTTCCTGAAGCTCTTTAATTGTGTAATTCGGGATTCCTCTTGAAACTGCTTCTTCTCTAACTCTGTCTGAAGTGGAAGAATAAGTGAAACCCCTTTCTTTTAAAATATCTGCAACAGCTCCTTTTCCAGATGCTTTTGTTCCTGTTAATCCAATTATCATCTGCTTTTTAAGAATAAAACTTTTTTAAAAACTTATAACTACTTTGAAAGACAACTATATCCATCCAAGTAAAATAGAGATTCCAACTAAAAACATGAGTATTCCTGCAATTAAGTGGAGTTTTTTGATGTTTTTTTCTTTCCATCCTGAAATTTCTTCTACTTTTGAAAATCCAAAATAGATTAATAAGACAATTATTAGCATTGGAAGAATGAAAATAAAATTATAATAAAGCAGCCAAGGAATTGCCTTTAGAATTCCTATTTCCGACATAATTCCAGATGCTATTACATAAGGTCCGATTGTGCATGGCAGTAAAAAAATTGTCACTAAAAATCCGATGATGAATGCTCCCCAAGTTGAAGTGATGCTTTTTGTTAGTATTTTTAAATAAGGTCTCATCCAAAGAGGCATTTCTGTTGCAAGCCCTCCTGGGCTGTAATTAAAATAATCTTTAATTTGAAGAGCTCCAATTATCATAGCAAGGATTGCAAGGGTATTGTAAATATAAATTGAATTTGATTTTGTTGCTTCTGTTAATGTACTAAAAAGCTGAATCATAACTGTTCCATAAAATAAATATCCGATAAATATCGCAGATACAAATGCAAGGCCTCCGAATAGAACTTTTTTCTTTTTTTCAGGGTTTGCAGTCATAATTGCAATTAAAATTAAAACCAAAACTGCTATTGCACAAGGGTTAATTGCATCAACAAGAGCAAGGGCAGTTATTTTTCCAATTCCAAATATTTCCGAAGCCATTTCAACAACCAGTTAATTTCTGAAGATTTTCAATTGATTGTTTTCCAGTATACTTTGTTCCTTTAATTATCCAGGTAGGAGTGCCTAGGAGTTCTAACTCTCTGCAAGTTTTCCAGTTGTCATCCATGCAATTATAAATATTAAGATATTTCTGATTTTCTCCAAAAAGTTTTAATTGATTTTCACAATGAATACAACCTGTTTGAATGTAGAGTTTGGAGTTTTGCCCAATGCATTTTGCTATTTCTTCTGAAGTTGGTGCAGAGTGCTTATTTAAAACTATGAATGCAAAAACAAGAATTATTAGTATTGCCCCGATTGTCACCCATTTCTTTTTTTCTTTTGCCATGGATTTCATTAGAATGTTTTCTTTTAAAAGCTTTTGATGTAATTAGTTTCATTGAAGGGATTGGTTTTCTTCAATCCTGATAGGCTTTCTCTTTATAGTTGCATCTGCGATTTAATAATCCGGTAAATCTTTAGAATCGGGCTGTTCTGCTGGCTTTTCCCCAGAATCTTCTTTAGGTTCTAATTCTGTTTTGTCTAAAGTCTCTTGTTCTGGAGGAAGTTCGTTTTTCATATCTTCTTCAGAAATTGAATTTATCATTTCTTTAAAAGCTGGAAAATCTTCTGCTTTGATTCTTACTCCTGCTTTTGTAAATCCAGTATATCTGTCAGAAGTCACAAATTCTCTAATTGTAAGACCTCTCTCTCCTCCAAAATCATCTATTCTAATTACAATATCTGATTGGTCGTTTTTCTTTATTTTTCCAATGTCTTTTTCCATAAAAGAATCAGCCTTTTTTATTTTATAAAGTTTTGTGTGTTATTTTACAATTGCCTTAATTATCTTAACTTCTTTTAAAGGTCTGTCTTGAGAGTCTGTTGGGACTTTTGCAATTGTATCTACAACATTCATTCCTTCTATAACTTTTCCAAAAACAGGGTGTTTTCCATCTAAAAAATTATTATCAATTAAATTTATGAAGAATTGCGAAGATCCTGTGTTTGGGCCTGCATTTGCCATTGAGATTGTCCCTCTGTTATTTTTGTCTAATTCTGTATTTGTAAATTCATCCTGAATTGTTGGAATTGAAGGGTCTCCATAACCTGTTCCTGTGGGGTCTCCTCCCTGAATCATAAACCCATCTATGACCCTATGAAAAATAACTCCATCATAAGTTCCTTTTTTGGCAAGGCTTTCAAAATTTCCTGCTGTTATCGGCATTTGTTTTGAATACAATTCGAGGGTAATGTTTCCATAATTTGTTTCAAGAGTTATGATTGTGTTTTTTGATTCAGTCATTTTATCTGCATTAAAGAGTAGGATTAGAATTATTAGAAGGATTATAAATATTATGGTTGGCTTTTTGAGTTTCATGCAGATAAAAGAAAAAAAGGATTTTTAAAATTGTTGAAAAGAACCCTGTTTTGTTTAGTGAGGAATAGGGTAGTTGGGGATTGTTGTTGAGCCCCCTCTAAGAGATGTTTTTGAGAAGTTTTTAAGAATTTTCCTCTTGTTACATATAGGGGAGTTGGAGTGTATCCTGCAGAGAAGAGTTATTTTGAAAATATGAGGGCTTAAAATCAACTAATTAGAAACTTTTAAGAATAAGAATTCTTTTTATTATTTATGGGATTAAGTGTTGATGAAAAAATTGAGTTGATAACCCGTAATTTACAGGAGGTGGTTCAAGAAGGCGAATTAAAATCTTTAGTGAAGTCTAAGAAGAGTATTTCTGTTTATTGGGGGACTATGCCTACGGGGAGCATCTCTATTGCATATTTTTTTCCAATGATGAAAATTGCTGATTTTTTAAGAGCAGGATTAAGGGTTAAAATTTTGATCGCAGATTTGCATGCAGCTTTAGATAGTGTTGATTGGGATATTTTGGATAAGAGATACGAATATTATAAAGAAGCAATTTTAACAATTTTAAAAACCATTGATGTTGATGTTTCTAAACTTGAATTTGTAAGAGGAAGTGATATTCAATTAAATAAAGATTATTTTCATGATTTGCTTAAATTAACTACTTTGACTAGTCTGCATGATTCTAAGAAAGCAGCTTCAGAGGGTGTTAAAAGTGCAGTAGGGGAAAATGTGAAGCTTGCAGGAATGGTTTATCCCTTGATGCAGGCACTTGATGAAGAATATCTTAAAGTGGACATGCAATTTGCAGGAGTTGACCAGAGGAAAATTATGATGTATGCTCGGGAGTATCTTCCTAAAATTGGTTATAAAGCAAGGGTGGAATTAATGAATCCTATGATTAGAGGATTAATTGGAGAAAAAATGAGTTCAAGTATTGAAGGGACCAAGATTGATTTGTTAGAGAGCGAAGAAAAGATTAAATCAAAGATAAACAAGGCAGAGTGTATTGCAGGAAATCCTGACAATGGGTTAATGGCTCTTTTAAAATATTTGATTTTTATTAAAAAAGAGAAAATTATTGTCAATCGTCCTGAAAAGTTTGGGGGAGATTTAGAATATTCTAATTATGAAGAATTAGAAAAAGATTTTGTTGAGAAGAAATTACACCCTCTTGACTTAAAGAACATGGTAGCAAGAGAGATAATTGAGTTACTTGAGAAGTTTAGAAAATCAAAGAAATTAAAGAGGTTGTATAAAGAAGCGTATGGTAAAGAAATTTAAAGTAACTCCTTGGGATGTTTTTGGGAAAATTGATTACATCCGATTAATGAAAGAATTTGGAATAAAAAAGATGCCTAAACTTCCAGAGATTTTTATGGAAAATGTTTTATTTAGAAGAGGGGTTTTTTTTGCGCAAAGAGATTTTGAAATTATTCTAAATGCAATTAAGAACAAAAAACCTTTTGTTATGATGACTGGAATGATGCCTTCAGGAGATTTTCATTTAGGGCATATGTTGGTTGGACAGCAACTTGCTTTTTATCAGAATCTTGGCGCTAAAATTTATATTGCTGTTGCAGACTTAGAGGCATATAATACCCGGCAAAAGAGTTTAGAGGAATTGAAGAAAATTGCAATAGAACAATATTTGACAAATTTTGTTGCTTTGGGATTAGATCCAAAGAAAGTTAATTTTTATTTTCAAAGTGAGAGAAGTGACGATGCAAAAAAAGCAAATGCTTATTATCGGCTAGCTTCGAATTTTTCCCGTTATGCAACTTTTAATGAGTTTAAAGCTGTTTATGGAGATATTTCTCCTGGAAAGATGAATGCTTCTTTGTTACAGGCAGCAGATATGTATCATCCTCAGCTTCCAGAGTTTGAGGGAAAACCTGTTCCTACTTTTATTCCTGTGGGAGTTGATCAAGATCCTCACATTAGGATAGCTAGAGATATGGCAAAACGAAATAAGGACCACAAATTTATTCCTATTGCTTCAACTTATAATTTATTTTTACCTGGTTTAAAAGGAAACGGAAAAATGTCTTCTTCTGATCCAACTTCATATATTGCTATGACAGACTCTCCAAAAGAAGTTGCTAGAAAGATAAACAAATATACTTTTTCTGGAGGAAGAGATACTATTGAGGAACACAGAAAGTTTGGAGGAAATCCAGATGTTGATGTTAGTTTTCAATATTTGAAAATGTTTTTTGAGCCAGATGATGGGAAATTAGCAAAGATTGAGGAAGACTATCGGTCTGGAAAAATGCTTACAGGAGAATTAAAGAAATATCTGATTGATAAGATAAATGCTTTTTTAAAGACACACAAAGAAAAAAGAAAAGAAGCTGAAAAAAAGGTTGGAGATTTTTTTACATAACAAATAAAATATTAATATGGTCCCAGACGGAATCGGGCTTGAACAAAGTTCTCCCCTATACTCATCAACGCAGTTGCTTCGCATAAACTAAAGTTCGATTCCTAAATGGTCCCAGACGGAATCGAACCGTCGATCTACTCGGTGTAAACGAGTCGTCATAACCACTAGACCATGGGACCCTTTTATATAAACAAGTTAGATTTTAGATTTTTAAAACTATTTGTTTGAGGAATTTTTATTAATTTGATTAAACTTTTAAACTCTAAGCAGTAAATAATTTAATGCGTGGGTAGTTTATTGGTAGAATGCATCGTTGCCAACGATGTGAGCCGGGTTCGATTCCCGGTCCGCGCATTTTCCTAAAACTTTTAAACCTTAATTTCTATTACTACCTATGGCTAAATTAGAAAAAGGGGATGTAGTGCTAAGATTTTGGTTTACTTTTTTAGCATTTATTATTTTAATTTTAGCAGGGACATATGTTTATCATAGAGCTGAAGGGTGGTCATATTTTGATTCTCTTTATTTCACAATTGTAACTGTAACAACAATTGGATATGGGGATTTTGCTCCGGTCACAACAATTGGAAAAATTTTTACTATGATTTTCCCGTTTATTGGAATTGGAATGGCTTTTTATCTTTTTTCTTCAGCTACAAAATACCTTATTCAAAAAGCAGCCGAGGAAGTGCATAAATTTGGCTCTAAAGATGTGGAAAAAGATGAAGAGAAATTGAAAAAAATAAAAAAGATTCTTAAAAAGTAAAAATGAACTGCGGACATTAAATGATAATTTATCTCCCTATTTTTGGAGCATTGGCTTTTGCAACTCTTACTTTAATGGAAAAAATTATTTTAGGAAAAAAGAAAATTAATTCTCAGACTTTTGTAAGTGCTACTTTTTTGGCAACAATTATTGTTATGCTTCCATTTATTTACTTTTTTTGGAAACTTGATGCACAAGCATTTGAATTAAAAAATTTGTTTATCTTTTTTTTAATTATTATTTCTTCACTTACAGCCAATCTTCTTTTGTTTTTTGCAATCAAATGGGAGAAGATAACAACCCTTGAACCTGCGATAATTTTAGAGCCATTATTTACAATTCTTCTTGCACTGGTTTTTAGTTTTATCTTTGGCACAATATTATTTCAAAGAAATTTTAATGTAATTTTTCCTGCCATAATTGCATCTCTTGCACTGGTTTTTTCACATATAAAAAAGCACCATCTTGATTTTAACAAATATTTTCTTGCAGCAATAGGAGCGAGTTTTTTCTTTGCCTTGGAATTGGTTTTGACAAAATTAATTCTTGATTATTATACTCCAATTTCTTTTTATTTTCTCAGATGTCTTTCAATTTTTATTGTTGCTTTTTTCTTATTTAGACCAAAACTTTCTGCAATTAACACAAAAATTAAATGGCAGATATTTGTTACTGGTGCGCTTTGGGTTTTTTATAGAGTAATGGTCTATTATGGATATATCCAGCTTGGAGTTATTTTTACAACCTTGCTTTTACTTTTAGGACCAGTTTTTGTTTATGCTTTTGCAAGAATTTTCTTAAAAGAAAAATTAGATAAACGAAACATCTTGGCAGCGATTGTTATAATTGCCTGTGTTCTTTATGCAATATTAGCTTAAAATGATTTATGACTGCCACGCTCATCTTGATTTATTTAATGAGAAAGAATTGAAAAAGATAATTGAAAATTCAAAAAAACAGAGTATTGGAGCAGTTATTTCAAATTCAGTTGATTTAAATTCCTGCAGGAAAAACTTGGAAATTTCAAAAAAATATTCTCTGGTTAAATGTGCATTTGGATTTTACCCTCAAGACGCACTTTCAAGAGAAACAAATAAGAAAATAAAAGATAGTTTTCAGGATTTGAAAAAATTTGTTTTAAAAAACAAGAAATCTGTTTTTGCTATTGGAGAAATTGGAATGGATTTTTCTTCTGGAAAAGATAAAGAGGGGCAGGAAGAATTATTCAGGCAACAACTTTTGTTTGCAGAAAAACTTGGAGTTCCTGCAATTATTCATACAAGAAAGGCAGAAAAAGAGGTTATAGGGGTTTTGAAAGATTTTCCTAAATTAAAGAAAATTCTTCATTGCTTTTGCGGTAATATGAAATTGGCTAAAAAAGCAGAACAACAGGGATGTTATTTTTCTATTCCTTGTTCAGTAAATAGAATGCAAAATTTTCAAAAACTTTTAGAGCTTGTTTCAAAAGAAAAGATTTTGACAGAAACTGATGCTCCTTATTTATCTCCTTTTAAAGGAAAAAAGAGCGAGCCAGCTTATATAAGGGAGACAATAAAAATAATGGCTAATATTTGGAATATGTCTGAAGAAAAAGTTGAAAAACAAATTGAAGAGAATTTTAAGAAGGTTTTTCAGATCAAGGAATAATTTCAGGTCCAAAATATTTTTCAAATTCAAAATCTTGTTTTTTTATAATTTTTTTATTTAGGCAGTTTTTTATTTCTGGCAAGTGTTTTTGTATTTCATGAATTAAGTGTCTAATGGTTTTGCAAATTAAATCCTTTCCTTGTTTAGGCCAAAGTTTTGCATAATTAGAATAAAGGCATCTCCCCCCACAAACTTGCAGGTATTTGCAGGATTCACAGGGTTCTATTATTTTAAATTTTTTTAATTGATTTAGATTAGAATTTAAATCCCCTGCATAGAAGTTTTTTATATTATTCATGATTGGACATGCAGTTATAATTCCGTTTGTTGTGATTGCATAGCCTTTATCTCCTGCTCCGCATTGAAGTCCGGTTCCTCCTTGAGTTAATCTGTCATAGATTCCTAAAAAAGGGTATATTTTTAGAACATTTCCTTTTTTGATATTATTAATCCAAAAACCAGCTAATTTGGTTAAAGATTGATTGTATTTTTCAACAAATCTTGAAAATCCTTTTTTATTAAAATCATTTTTATAAAAACCTGCATCAATCTGCCAGTGGATAGAATCAAATAAATTTAATTTTAAAATGTTTTTTACTTGCTGGTATAAATCTGGAAATTCTTGAGATATTGTCATTCGAGCAACAAGTTCTCCTTTAAATCCATTTTTTCCAATTAATTTAATATTTTGTATAACTTTTTCATATGTTGCTTTTCCTCTGTTAAAATCTGTTCTTTCTTTGTCTCCGTCAATAGAAATAAGAATTTTTGAAAATTGATTCATGTATTTTTTAGGCAATTTATCTAATAGTTTGCCATTTGTCTGCATACAATATTTAACACCTTTGCCAAGCGAATTTATTATTTTAATTATTTTAGAAATATTTAGTAAAGGCTCTCCTCCATAAAAAATTAAAACAGGGTTTTTGTCCTGCTTTAGAAAATTCTTTAATTTTTTTATGTTTATTTTACTTTCACAAGGAATATTAAAATCAAATTCAAACTTTTCCTGCAAACCATTATCAAATTCTTTTAATGATTTTTCATAGCAATATTTGCATTCTGAGTTGCATTTTTCTGTTAAAATCAAATGCCAATACATAATGAAAAAAGAATAATTGGGATATATAAATTTTTAAGACTTGACAAAAATCTTTATAAGCAAAAATTTGCTTTTGCATTAATGAGAAAAAAAGTTAGATGTGTTTTAGGCCACCGCTATACAAAATTTATGATTGGGGGAACAATTGTTTTTCTTTTTGAATGGCTTTTGACAATTCTTTTAACAGAACTTTTTTACTTTAATCATAATGTTGCTTATGTTCTTTCTCTTCTCCTCGGAATGCTTCTTCTTTTTTGTTTTCATGAGAAAATAACCTTTAGAGTTAATTATATTCAAAGGTCAATAATGATAAAGAAGTTTATTTGGCTTTATACTGGTTTTTATGTGGTTAATTGGATTTTGGTTTATTTACTTTCCTTTAAAATAACTTATATTCTTTCAATTCCTTTAATAACACTTTTACTTTCCTTTATTGTTTACCCAATTAATAAGAAGTGGGTTTTTGAGTGTTAAGGGTGTTTTAATTTTCAAACTCCCCCCTCTCCTCCAAAGGGGTTTCTCGCGAAAAATCCCAGTATCTTCCAGCAGATTCTTCTCCTTCAAAAAATTTTAACATAACAGAATAAAAACTTGCCTTTGTTTGAAGAAATCTTTGTTTAAAATTTCTTTCTCTTCGGAGTATTTCTCGGGAGGTATTTTCATCAACAACATCAAAAATCCCTCCATTAAACCTTTTAAGAGTTTCTTCTGGCAAATATCTTCTTAAGCTATCCCTAAGATAGCAACAAGATTCTTCTAAGGTTCTTAAGGAATTATCATTCATTTACTCTAAACCAGTTATGTTTGAAGAACCTGGTTGATTTTGATTTCCAGATTCTTCAGAAGCAATAACATCATCTATTCTCAAAATCATTGTTGCAACTTCTGAAGCAGAGTTGATTGCCTGGCTTTTGATTTTATATGGTTCCAAGATTCTTGCTTCTAAAACATTTTCAATTTTATTTGTAAATAGATTTAGTCCTGCATTTTTGTCTCCTGAATCATGGCGCGATTTTAATTCTGTCAAGACATCAATAGGGTCCATTCCGGCATTTTCTGCCAATGTTACAGGTATAAATTCTAAAGCAGAAGCAAATTCTTCAACTGCTAATTGTTCTCTTCCAGTAAGAGTCTGGCCAAACTGCCTGAGCCTTCTTGCGATTTCTATTTCAATTGCCCCTCCTCCAGGAACAATCAACCCTGTTTTTAAGGACGAAACAACATCACCGAGCCCATCCATTAATGCTCTTTCAATTTCATCCATGACATGCTCTGTTCCTCCGTGAATTAAGATACTTAATGCTTTTGGATTTTGGCATCCTCTGACATAAGTCATATAATCTTCTCCTTGTTTTACTTCTTCAACAACTTCTGCTTTTCCAAGAACTTCTGGGTTAAGTTCAGTTAAATTACTGACAATTTTTCCTCCTGTTGCCTTTGCAATTTTTTCCAAGTCTGATTTAGCAACTCTCCTGCATGCATATATTCCTGCTTTTGCAAGCAAGAACTGGGCAAAGTCATCAATTCCTTTTTGGCAAAAAACAACATTTGCCATTGATTTTTGGATTTTTTCAACCATTTCTTTAATTGCCTCTTCTTCTTGATTTAAAAAATTCTGCAACTGCTCTGGGCTTGAAATAGAAATTTTAGTGTCAATTTCTGGATTTTTCAGCTCTAAGGGAAAATCAATTAAGGCAATTCTCGCATCTCCTAATTTTTTTGGCATGTCTTGAGAAACTTTTTCTTTGTCTAAAACAATTCCTGAAATCAATTCAGTATCATGCACCCCTTCTCCTTGAGCTTTCTCAATCTTAATATTATCTAAATCATATCTGCCCCCTTCTTCAATCTGCTTAACTGCCTTGACAATAATCTTAGAAAATTTCTCTTTTGAACCTTCTGCCCCCTTGCCAGTCATAGAAGTCATTGCAATCTGCCTAAGAATATCTTCATTTTCAGGAGTAATCTGCATTGAAATTTCTTGCAAAATCTTCTGGGCTTTTTCCGCTGCAAGCTGATATCCTTTTGTTATAATTGTTGGGTGGATTTTATTATCTAAAAGTTTTTCTGCATTTTCCAAAAGCTTGCCTGCAATCATAACTGCTGTTGTTGTTCCGTCTCCTACTTCTGATTCTTGTGTCTTTGCTACTTCAACCATCATTTTTGCAGCAGGATGTTCAATCTGCATTTCCTGTAAAATAGTCACTCCGTCATTTGTAACAACAATTTCCCCTGTTGGAGAAACAAGCATTTTATCCATTCCTTTTGGACCAAGAGTGGTTTTTACAACTTCTGCAACCATGCGTGCAGCAAGAATATTGTTTCTTTGCGCATCTTTTCCCATTATTCTTTGTATATCTTCAGGCATAAGAACTACTGGCTTGTCATTTGTCATACTTATACTTTTGAAGATTATC
The DNA here is from genome assembly GCA_024278335.1 of archaeon. Classification (GTDB taxonomy): domain Archaea; phylum Nanobdellota; class Nanobdellia; order Pacearchaeales; family GW2011-AR1; genus JAJRTJ01. The sequence continues at coordinate 130,662 of JAJRTJ010000001.1, read as the reverse complement.
TTTTAAAGATTATTACATTAAAGGCAATATAACCTGATTATGATAATCCTTATAAGTTTGGGTGTTTATAAAAAATAATGGAACAATTGCTTGTTGCAGACATCATGACTCGGGAGCCAATAACAATTCCTCCTGAAACTAATTTGCTTGAATGTGCGAGAAAAATGGTTAGAAAGAGGGTGGGGAGTCTTCTTTTGGTCAAAAATAAAAAACTTGTAGGGATAATTTCTCAAAAAGATATTCTTTGGGCATTAATTAAAAAATCTAAAGAGGGTCTTGGACAAATAAAAGCAATAGATATCTCTCCTAGAAAGATTGCAACAATAAGACCAAATGCCGGAGTAAGAGAAGCGTTTGAAAAAATGAGAAAGCTTAAGTTTGGGAGGCTTCCAGTAATCAAAGAAAGCCAATTAGTTGGAATGATAACTATAAGAGATATTTTGAATTTTCATCCAGAACTTTATCCTGAGTTTAAAGAATTTGCAGAAATCAGGGAAGAGACAAAAAAGCTTAAAAGAATTGCAAAAGCCAAATCAAGGATTGAAGGTATGTGTGAAGAGTGCGGTAATTTTGATATTCTATTCAGAGTAAATGGCCAGCTTCTTTGTGAAAACTGTAGGGAAGAGATTTAGTTTGCTTTGTTCTCTTTTATTAATTTACTGCATATAGGATAAATCTGAGAACACAATAAATTAGAATTTTCCAATAATCATTATTAGTTAAATATTTAAATAACCTGTTTTTCTTATAAAGAAGAGGATAGTTAAATGGCAGAAAAAGAACAGATATTTTCAAGTTCAATCAAACATGTAGGAAATTTTGATTTTAAAGACTTTTATCAATTTTGCTATGATTGGATAACCGAGCAAATTGGGATGAGTAATCTTGCTGAAAAAGAATATAATGAAAAAATAAGTGGAGATGCAAAAGATTTGGATATTCTTTGGGAAGGTTCAATCAAGCTTTCAGATTATTTTAAATTTGGTATGAAGGTTACATTTAAAATTTTAGGTATGAAAAAAGTTGAGGTTGAACAAGGCGGGGTTAAAAAAACAATGAACAATGGGTTGCTTAAGATGACTGTTAAAGGAACACTTATAAGAGACTATGAAGGAAAGTTTGAATCTGGTCCAAGACTTAAATTTTTGCGTTCAATTTATGAAAAATGGGTAATTCCAAGCAGAGTTGAACAAATGGAAGATATTGTAGCAGAAAACTGCGATGAGTTTATTTCACAAGCCAAAGCATTTTTAGATTTAGAGGGAAGAAAATAAATGTATAATGTAGATTTTGAACCTCAATGTGAAAGATTTAGAAGGGATCTCTATGGTAATGCTGGAGCCTATGACCCTGATACAACATCTGAACAAGCACATAAAATGTATTTTCTTCCAAAGGGAGTTAAAACAGCTAGGTGTGAGCCAGATCCAATTACAGGAGAGTTAATTCCAGTCCAAACTAGAAAGTCTGAACCAGAAGAATTAGAAAAATCATTAACTCATTAAAACTGGTCTTTTATTAGCCGAATTCCTCTCTTTTTCTTTTCTAATTACAATAAATCACCGAAATCCTTAAATAGAAATTAGAGATAATTCTTTTATGAAAAAAATCCTCTTATTTGCATTAATATTGTGCTTAATTCCGGCAGTATTGGCAATTAATATTAAAGTTGAAAAAGTAAGCACTCGGCCAGTTATGATTAAGGAATTGCCTACTCCAGCAACTTATGAATTAATAATTACAAATTATGGTAAAACAGATGAATTCAGGTTTTATAATTTGTTGGGATTTGAAATGTATCCCTCAAAGTCAATTAAAGTAAAAGCAAATGAGACAAAAGAGATTTCCTTGATAATTTACCCTCGGGAGGATGTTGAAGTAAAAAATACTTATCCTTTGGAATTTAGAATAAGGGCCTCAGATGATTCAGAAGTAATTGAAACTGCTTACATAAGATTTGTGTCTTTAAGAGATGCTTTTTCTTTAGACGCAGAGCCAATTTACCCAATTTCTGACCAAATTCATATTCAGTTTCAAAACAAGGAAAATATAGAATTTGAAAACCTTACATTAGAATTATCTTCAAGTTTTTTTAATTTTAAAAAAGAATTTTCTTTAAGTTCTTTTGAAAAAAAGAATCTTACAATTGATTTAGACAGAGAAAAATCTAAATTTTTAAGTGCAGGGTTTTACACTATCCAAGGATTTGTAGAAGTGCAAGGCAAGAAAGCAGATATTCAGGGAATAATAGAGTTTTCTGCAAAAGAGGGATTGACAACAGATGAAATCAAATCTGGATTTTTTGTGATAAGCACAATTATTGAAAAAACAAACAAAGGAAATGTTCCAAAAACCTCTCAAGTTAGAATTGAGAAAAATATTATTTCAAGATTATTTACTTCTTTTAGCCAAGAGCCAGATTCAGTCACCAGAAATGGATGGAAAACAACTTATGTCTGGAATTTAAAATTAAATCCAGGAGAAACAAAAAAAATAACTGCTAAAACAAACTGGTTTCTTCCATTTTTTATTTTGATTCTGATTGTAGCAATTATTGTTCTTGCAAAAAAATACAAGGAAACTGATTTAATAATGAAGAAAAAGGTTTCGTATGTCAGGACAAAAGGCGGGGAATTTGCTTTAAGGATTTCTATTTATTTAAAGGCAAGAAAATATTTAGAGAATATTGGCGTTACAGACCGGTTTCCTGCAATGGTTCAGGTTTATGAAAAATTTGGGACACAAATTCCCTCAAAGATTAATGAAAAAACAAGGACAATAAGGTGGAATTTTCAAAAGCTTGAAAATGGGGAAACAAGGGTGTTGAGTTATATAATTTATTCAAAGGTAGGAGTTTTAGGAAAATTTGCTCTTCCTTCTGCAATTGCAATTTATGAGAGAGATGGAGAGATTCAAGAATCTCAATCAAATAGAGCTTTTTTTATTTCAGAAACAAGAGATGAAAAAGCTGAATGAGAGAATATCCCCCCCCGCTCCTTTTCAGAGAAGCTGTTATTTATAGTTGTTAATTTCTCACTTCTCTAAAAACTCGTCGAACAAGGGATAAAATCACAGATTTAAAAAATATTTGAATTTAACCAGTATTTAATCTAAAGGAATATTTAATGGGGCTTTATGCCCCATATATCCCTCCACCCAGATTCGAACTGGGGATCTCCCGGGAACTGCATACGCAGTAACAGGACTGGCTTCTCAGGCTTCATTTAATTTCCATGAACATAATGGAATATCCGCCCTATTCTACAGCCAGGCGCTCTAAACCACTGAGCTATGGAGGGATAAATAAGAAAGTTAGAGCCTGTTTTTAAAGATTTTTATTATTGTTTTTAATATCGCCCACTTTTTCCCTGATTTTTAGAGCCACTTTTTCTTGAATCTCTATTTTGATTATTTTGTCTATGCTTTCTGATTTTTCTATCACGCATAGGTCCTTTTTTAAAATCCTGGACTTTATGCCTCCAACTTCCATTAGAATTTTTTCTTCCTTTAAAATTCCTACGAGGACCGAAACCCTTGCGTGAGCGAGGAGAATCTATGATAATCCTAACTCTCTTCACTCGCGGAAGCTTAACTGCCTCAATTTTTAATTTTTCATCTTTTTGAATATTACTAAAATTTTCATAATCTCTGCTTGCTAAAATGTTAATTGCAATTCCGTCTTTTCCTGCTCGTGCAGTTCTTCCGATTCTATGAATATATTCTTCACTTGTTTTCGGCAGGTCATAATTATAAACATGGCTTACCCTCTGAATATCCAGCCCTCTTGCAGCAACATCAGTGCATACTAAAACACTTATTCCTCCCTCGCCATTAAATTCATTTAAAACATTGTTTCTTTTATTCTGGTGCAATCCTCCATGAATTGCCTTTGCATTAATCCCGAGATTATTCAAATTTTTAGTTACAAAATCAACATTTCTTCGGGTAGAACAAAATACCATGACTAGTTTTGCTTTTTCTTGTTTTAATAAGTGGACAAATAAAGAAAATTTCAACCCATTTGGAACATCATAATAAATTTGCTTTAGTTTTGAAGCATCTACATGGGATTCTACAGAAACTTCTACTGGCTCTTTAGTATATTTTTGAGCTAAATAATCTATTTCTGAAGAAATTGTTGCTGAAAAAAGCATTGTCTGCCTTTCTTTTGGACACTCTTTTAAAATTTTTTCAACATCAATTTGAAAACCCATATCAAACATCCTGTCTACTTCATCTAAAACAAGAAATTTAATTCCCTTTAAATTTAGAGTTCTCCTATTTAAGTGGTCTAAGATTCTTCCAGGGGTTCCAACTACAACATCTGAGTTTTTTAAAAGTCTAATTTGATTGCTAATGCTAACTCCTCCATAAATTGGCAGAACATTTAATCTTTTGTGTGGAGATAATTTTATGATAGCATTTGCAACTTGTTCTGCAAGCTCTCTTGTTGGAGTTAAAATTAATGCCTGAATCTGCTTATTTTTCTCTATGTTTTCTATAATGCTTGAAGCAAATGCAAGGGTTTTTCCCGAACCGGTTGCAGAACCTCCTATTACGTCTTTTCCAGCCAATACTGAAGGAATTGCCTTTTCCTGAATTTCTGACGGAGTTGTAATTCCTGCTTTTTCAAGCACAGAAACAAATTCACAACTTAGTCCGAGTTCTTTAAATGTTTTCATTTGCAATATATCTGTTATCAAGAATCAATCTTGAACACAGTCCTTTACGACACATGCCCAAGGACTTTTACCTGTATATGATATAAATAAAGGAAAATGAGGGTTTATAAGAGTATTGGTCTGGCACTTTTGGGGTTTAAGAAACTCTTAAATACTCTTTATTTCCTAAACAATACATGGGAGATTCAGAGAAATTAGGAAAGGAAGTTAAAGAAGCGTTTGAAAAGACAAAAAAGGAACTTAAATTTAAGGCAACATTTGAAGAAATAGAAAAGAATTTTTATCTCACAGAAAATATTATTAAAGAGGGTTTTGTGAGTGAAAAGTTTTTTGCAAGGCAGTTGTGCGGAAGAATGCTTGATATTTATACTTCTTGGATTGGAACACTGCACAATTTTTTAATACCAAACCCTCAGGACCTTATTTCATTGACAGAATGCAAAAAACTTTCTGATGAAGGTAAAAAAGAAGTTTCAAAAATGATTTCAATTGCAATGAACTTAGTGAGGAAAAATTCTCTAATTGCAGTATCACATGATAAATCAAGTGAAGGAAAATTAATTGATGAAATAGTTGATACTTGGAAGAATAAATTTTCTCCAGGATTGATAAAAATATTAAAAAAAATTCAACCAGGGTGGGAAGAAGCTTCTCTTAAAGATACAAAAAATTGAGATTAATCATCCCTTTTAAATAGTAAAAGAGGAAAGAATCGGCTCGTCGAGGATTTGAAGAATATGTTTAATTTGCGAAATACTTATAAACCCTTTTTTACAAAACAAAAATAGAAAAAAACGAGGTTAACATGGAGGAAAACATACCTATTGTTGAAGAAGTTGATCCTTCTGCTATTTCTGATGACAGCTTTGATGAGACAGTAGATGAGTTAGATTTGGATTAATTTATTTTTAATTTTATTTTATTATTTTTTTTATTTATTTCTTTAAAATTTGTTTTAATATTCATTTCAATTTCCTGAATTTCTCCTCTTGGAACTTTTATATTTGCCATTGAAACAACAAGCCCATACCCTGTTTTTAATGGTTTGATATTAATTTTCTTAATAGTTGAATTTTTTATATTAATTTCTATTTCTGAAGCAGGAGCATCAATTAATCCAAAATTACTTATAGAAAAATTAACATCAAGAAATCTTCCGTGCACTTTTGCCAACGCACTTTTGAAGACAAGGTCCGGCAAGCCCCCTTCTTTGTAAAGAGAGTTAAGTAAATTAATAATCTCTTTTCCAATTTCTTGCTTGCAGTTGCTGTAATTATACATAATATTATTTGGGTTGTTGGAATGTTTAAATCCAAGAACATGCAGTAATTCGTGGAGAGCTATATTCGGAGTTGGACAATTTGAAGCACGAATCAAAGAAATCTCTCCTTCAAGAATTAAGGAATATTTTCCGACAAAAGTTATATTTTTTGGCCCTCCTTCTCCTGCAATAAACATTCCATTTTCAATTTTTTGCCTGCTTCCACAGCTGATTTCAATTTGAGGATTTGGAGAACTGTAAAAATTCAGCAAAGTTTTTTGTTCTAAAATATCAAAAGCCTCTTTCATCTCCTGCTGTTTTTGCAAGGTGCATTTTTTTGAAATTGAATAACCAATATTTCTGTCTGCGAAACGCATATTTGGATAAAATTGCAAAGAATCATTTTTTCCTATATTAAAACTAAAATTTTTAGGTTCAGAGGAAAAGTCTAATTCTCTTAAAGGAACAACCCAATAGAAAAATAATAATTGGATTATAAATAATGCAGATAAAAAAATTAAGACCCCTTTAAATCCCATGAAAAGGACAAGGGGAATTGTTATTTAAAACTTATTAAAAAAATAAATATTATAAAAAGAAATTTTACTCTGCGTTTTCAGCAGATTCTTCACCAGATGATTCTTCTTCAGTAGATTCTTCTTCAGTAGATTCTTCTTCGCTTGATTCTTCTGAAGATCCCTCACTTGGTGCTTCTTCATTTGACTCTTCAGTAGATTCTTCTTCGCTTGATTCTTCTGAAGATTCTTCGCTTGATTCTTCAGAATTATCCTCTGTAGCTTCTTCAGCTGGAGCTTCAGAAGACTCTTCCTGAGGAGTTTCTTGGTTTTCTTCTTCCATTTATTTTAACCTCATTTAATTAGCTTTATGACATAATTTCCGTTTTTAAACTTTTTGTCTTACTGATTAATAAAGACATGAGATAGTAAGCTTTTTAAGTGAAAGACAGGTTCTCTAAATATGTCAAAAAAGGACGAAGAAGAGGGCTCTAATGATGAAAATAATTCTTTTAAACACATAGGGGCCATAAAACAAATTCGCCCAGATATTTCAGTGATTATTTCAGTATATAATGGAGAGAGGTATTTGGAGAAGACAATTAATTCTATTTTAACCAATTCTTCATTAAATATCGAGTTAATAATTATAGATGATAAATCAACAGATGGAGGTTATGAAATATTAAAGAAGCTGAAAAAGGGAGATTCAAGAATTACTATTCTTCAAAATAAAGAAAATATCGGCAAAGCAGGAGCAGTAAATAGGGGTTTGGAAATTTCAAGAGGAAAGTATATTTGCATTTTTGATGCAGATGATTTAATGTATCCTGGAAGATTAGAAAAACAGTTTAATTTTTTGGAAAAAAATCCCAAAGTAGATATGGTATTTTCAAATTTTGTGTTTTTAAATCAAAATGGGGAGGAGATAATAAGAGAGGCCCTTGGATTTAAATCAACAAAAGAACCCCTTCAAAGACTGAAAAAAGCAAAAGAGAGTTTGAAAAAAATAGAGAAGTCTTACCAAATACTTGATAAATCTAATTACATACCTCCTTCGAGCGCTCTTTTTAGAAGAAAAATTATTGAAGCAGGGGTAAAGATGGATTCAAAATTAAGAAATAATGAAGATATGGATTTTATATTTCAAATAATAGGAAAAGGTTTTATTCTTAAAAAATTAGATCTGATTGCATTTAAATATAGAATACATCCTGATCAAAAATCAAAAAATCCTGAGAAAATGAAAGAGGCAAAAGAATATATTTTTAATAAATTAAAAAAAGGAGAATATGTTTAAATGCTAAAGAATTTATTTAGGAAAATAATAGTAGATACAAGGTTTTTGTTTACTTCTCCATATAAAGTCGGGATTGTCTCTTTTTATTATCCTACAAAAAAAGAAAAGATGAATAATGGGGTTGCTATTCATGCGTTTTATCTTTCAAGAGAACTGGCTAAGCTTGGATGCAATGTTCATGTTTTTACAAAAGCGGAAAAAAAGGGTATTGAGAAAGTTTATTTTGATAAGGGGAAAATAACAATTCATAAAATAGATACAAAGGACGCAAATTCAATTCCAGATAAGATGGTAAAACTAAGGATTTCTCATTTTATTTTTGACAACAAGGTTTTGAATGAAATAACAAAAGAAAATTCAATAATTCCTTTTAAGATAATTCATACTCATGGATGGCTTACAGGTGGGGCGTTTCTTGCAAAATACCTTAATAATATAAAATGGGTTCATACTCTCCATGCATTAGAAAAAAACAGAATCAAGGAAATGAGCAAAGAGAGTAAGAAATATTTTCCTTTGGCTTCATGGGTTGAACAGACGATTAATCATGCAGATGCAATTATTTCTGTATCAGACCAAATTAAGCAGGAGGCTATTGAAAATTATCCAATTAAAAAAGAAAAGATTTATTGTATCCCAAATGGGGTTGATAGAACTCTTTTTAATGAAAAAGACAACACTCCTAAAGGTAAAAAAGTTCTTTATGTTGGAAGGTTTAGTTTAGAGAAGGGGATTGATTTAATTACAAAAATTGCTGAAGAAATATTGGAAAAAGATAAAGAATTAAAATTAGAAATAATTGCTTCTGATAAAAATATTCCTGCCCAGCTTCAAAAAATTCAAAAGCAGTTTTTGCAGCTTCAAGAGAAATATGGAGAAAGATTTATCTGGCATAGAGAAAAAATTTCAAGAGAAGAATTAGCAAAAATCTACAAGGAGTCTTCTATCTATATTCAGCCATCAAGATATGAGGCCTGTCCTTTGTGTGTTTTAGAGGCTATGTCAACAGGAAAGCCAGTAATTTGCTCAACAAGAGGGGGAATGCCGGAGTTAGTTCAGAATGCCGGAATTCTTGTTCCATTTAACAGCAAATATTTTGCAAAAGAAATATTAAAATTGTCAAAAAGTCCAAAATTAAGAGAAAAATATTCTAAGAGAGCTTTGGAAAAAACAAAAAAGTTTACTTGGTCAGAAATGACTAAAATGACACTTATAGTTTATAAAAAAATAACCAAAGATTTGAAAAAAGGAGAAGATAAATATGGGTTTACATAATCCTCTGGTGTCGATAATAATCCCAGTTAAAAACGGAGAAAAATATATTTTTCAGGCAATTAATTCGGCACTGGCTCAAACTTATAAAAATATAGAAATAATTGTTGTTAATGATGCTTCAACAGATAAAACTAAAGAGATTATTGAGAATTTGATGAAGAAAAGCAAAAATGTGCGATTAATTAATCATAAAGAATCAAAATTTCGTTCGGGGGCTCTTAATACTGGAATAAGAAAATCCAAGGGAAAATATGTTTCTTTTTTAGATGCAGATGATATTTATTTTCCAGATAAAACAGGTTTTCAAGTTAAGTTTCTTGAAGAGCATCCTGATGTGGATATGGTTTATGGGGGGGCAGTGGTTTTTTCTGAAAAAGGGATCAAAGGAAAAACAAAAATACTTGAAAGCAAAGATTTGAGGGAAAAACTCAGAAAAGCATCGGAATTTTCTCTAAAAAAATTAATGAATGAAAAACATGCTGTTTTTGCATCAGGCAAAGAAGATCCCGGAATAATTGCCGGATGTTCTGTAATGATCAGGAAGGAGGTTTTTGAAAATTTAAAATTTGATGAATCTCTCAAAACAATTCAAGATTATGATTTTTGGTATCAAATGATTGGAGCAGGATATAAAATCAAGCATATTAACAAATATTTTTATAAATACAGAATTCATGAAAACCAAATAACAAAAGATTCAATTCAAAAAGCAAAATCAAAGAAAAAAATCTTTGAAAAGATAAAAAATTTGTCTTATTTTAAAAAATCGGGAGATTTATTTGAAAAATTCATTCAAAAAAAAATAAAATTTCATCCCGCAAGAAAAGAAAAAAAATATCCTGTTGAATTTTTATATGAAGATAAGACTCTTATTTGTTTTTTAACTCCTCCAAAAAACAATGATGAATCAGATTTGCTTGTAATTCCAAAAAAGCATTACGAATTTATAGAGAATGTTCCAGCTAAAATCCTTTCCAGCTTAATTGAATTTAGTGCAAAAGTTGCAGGGGTGCTTAGAAAAGAATATGGCGGAGCTAATATTATTTTAAATAACGGAAAACTTGCAGAGCAATGGATTCCGCATGTTCACTTTCATATTGTCCCAAAAAAGAAAAATAAGACAAAGACAGGTCTTTTAGGAACAAATCCTTGGAAGAAACTCTCAGTTAAAAAATTCAAAGAGATATCAAAAAAATTATCCAGAAAATTAAAAACCTAAGCTTTAAAAACTAAATCTTTTTTTATAATTTGAGATGGCAGAATTAAAAAACCTTTTGAGTATTAATTTCACTCAACCTATTATTAAAACCTTTTTTTCAAATTTGGTATTTTCACTAATAATTCTTTTTCTGGGGATTGTTTTAGGTAGGCTCATTGGAAGGCTTTTTCAGAAAATTGCTGAAAAATTAGAGCTTAAAAAATATGTCCGCCCAAGTTTTATTGATTTGTTTTTGGTGATTATCCGCTGGTCAATTTATATAATTTTTATAAATTTTGCAATAAAACAGCTTGAAATTTCTATTTTAAATTACATTACAGAAGGAGCATTGTTGATTATACCTGCATTTACAGGAGCGCTTCTTGTTTTGACTTTTGGCTTTGCTATTGCAGTTTATCTTAAGGAAGTAATCAAAGATTCAAAAGTAAATGATTGGGAGATTTTTTCTAAAATTGTTTATTATTTTGTTTTGTATATTTTTGGAATTTACTCATTAAGGCTTGCTTTAATTATTTTAGATGAAAAAGTAATGAACACAATAATTCTAATAATTACTGCTACATTGGGTCTTCTTTTAATCTTAACTCAAAACAAACAAAAAAAAGAAGTTTTGAGCAAAAACTCAGATAATTAAGGCGGTTTTTGAATATGAAAATACTTCTATGCTCGGACATTTATCCTGGATTGGGAGGGATTGCCCAATATTGTGAAAATCTTTCAAAAGTTCTAAAAAAAGAACATGAAATAGAAATACTCTCCCTTCTTTATCCCAATCAAAAAACAAAAGAAACCCTCAATGGAATTCCAATAAATAGGTTAAGTAAGCAGGGATTGGACAATTTTTTTAATTCAAAAAAGTTTGATATAGTTATTGCAAGATGGTATGTTTTTCTTGAAGCTGCGACAAAATATCAAAGAAAAGTTGTTTACATTGCCCCATCTATAAGAGCTACAAGCTTGAAATCAATGGGCCTTAAAAAAATTTCAAAAAATGATGCGGTGAAAAAAGAAAAAGAAGGAATGAAAAAATGTTTTCAAATAATATATCCAAGCGAAATTTTAAAAAAACAAGCAAAAGAAGAATATGGAATCACAAAAGGAATAGTTCTTCCTCATGGGGTGGACCTTAAAAAATTCAAGCCGGGAAAAGAAAAAGATTTTGATGTGCTTACTGTGGCAAATTTAAATGATCAGAGGAAAGGGATAGATTTGCTTTTACAAATAGCAGAGATTTCAAATGCTGGTTTTTTTGTTTTAGGAGACGGGAAGTTAAAAGAAGAATATTTAAAAATAATTGAGAATAAAAAATTAAAAGTCAATTTATTGGGAAGACAGCCTTCTAAAGAGTATTATGAAAAATCAAAAATTTATGTTCTTCCTTCAAGATATGAGGCTTTTGGGCTGGTTCTTTTAGAAGCTATGGCTTCTGGACTGCCCTGCATAGCATTTAAGCCAGATGGAAAAAATATAATTACTGCTTCAGATGAAATCATTATTAATGATAAAACCGGATTTTTAGTTAAAGACAAAAAAGAAATGGCTGAAAAAATAAACCTTCTTTTGGAAGACAAAGAACTAAGAGAAAAAATGGGGCTGGCTTCAATTAAAGAAGCAAAAAAATACTCTTGGGAGAAATACCTCAAAAAATTATTAAAGAAAATTTCTTAATCAAAAACTATATAAACTGAAAAACTATTTTTCCTCTATGAAAGAGGGGTTAGCAATATTAATAGCATTAGTTCTTTTAATTAATTTTGTTGCAGCACAGGAAGTATGTGATGTTGATGTGGAGCTTTTAAATCAAGAGCCTTATCCTGCAGTTCAGGGGGATTTAGTAAAATTAGTTTTTCAGATAAAAGGAATTGAATCAACTTCCTGTTCAAATTTAAAAGTGGAGTTGTTGGAGCAATATCCATTTACTCTTGACCCTGGTTCTGAGAAATTTTATCAAATAAAGTCTGGCACATTTTCAAAAGATTTCAGCAGCACATTTCTTGCTCCATTCAAAGTAAGAGTGGATAAAAATGCATTAGATGGAGAAAATCCAATTGAAATTAAATATAGCTATGGAGTAATTAATCCAAGCCAGCAGACAAAATCTTTTAATATTGAAGTTCAGGATGTAAGGGCAAGTTTTGAAATCTTTGTAAAAGATTACAATCCTTCTACAGGGGAAATAACATTCAATATTTTAAATACAGGAAAAGAAGAAATAGAGGCTTTAACAATTGAAATACCAAAGCAAGAAGGTATTGAAATAAAGGGTGCAAACAAAAATATTGTCGGTGATTTAGATTCAAATGAAGACACTTCTGCTGATTTTAAGCTGTTTACAACACTTTCTGAAATAAAAGTAAATTTAATTTATTCAGACATAAATAATCAAAGAAGAGAGGTTTCAACAACTGTTGCTTTTGAAAGAGATAATTTTAAATTAGAAGATTCTGAAGGCAGTTCTCTTTGGAAGTGGATTCTTTCGGTTTTGATTATTATTGGACTTGTTTATTGGAAAAAGAAAAGAAAACATAAGAAATAATTTTTAATCTATTCTTTTTTGAATCTGCCTTTGTTTTTCAGCAAGATATTCTCCCCAGTTTTCTTCAGAAAATCCATTTTCTCCATCCATTTTCCCTATAATATAAAAAGCTTCAGCTTCTCCATATAATCTCATCGCTTGTTCAGGAGCTAACTCTTTTGCAAGAGCCTCTAAGGAAGCTTTTCTTTTTTGAACAGCTTTTTCGCAAAAATTCATTGAAATTAAATTTTTTTATCGTTTTTAAGAATTCTTATTATATATTTCGATAGTTTTATTTTTACTAATTAATTATTATGAAAAAGAAATTGAGATTAAAAGGTGTTGCTTGGCTTCGCCCAAATTGAGATTTCGCCCTCCGGGTTACTTGCCTTCCCCTCAATTTCTTACCTTGCGTTTTCTGTCCCCGCTCCCTGCCCTTTAGGTTGCAAGTAATTCTCAGCCCTTTGATTTCTTGCTTCGTTAAAATCATAAAGAACTCGCTTTCAAAATTGCTACGCAACTTTGCCTAACAAAATTTTAACGAAATTGCTGAAGGATTATTTTGTGAAGAACCTCAAAAAACAGATTTTGCATTTTCGGCATAAGTCTGTCTTGTTCTTTGCCTCATTCTTTCGAAAGGACTAAAAATTCCGCTGGTTGAATGCTTTGCTAATTCCATTCCGTCTATTTCCTCAGCTTTGTAAGCATTTTTTAATCTTGCCTGATATCTTGCTTCTGCTTCGTTGATGGCAGTCATTCTTCTATCTCTCCACTGTTGCCATCTTTTTGCTTCTTCTTCAGCGGGCAAGATTAAATTAGTCATAGGTCCTTTCGCATCTAAAGTAAATTCTAAGTCGTGACTTAATCTTTTTGCTAATTCATCAAAATCTATTTTTATCATATTATTGTCATTACTTAGTAGTATTTAAATATTTCGGTTCTTCCTTTTTCTATTTTTTTTAGCAACTACGCTACGAAATCGGCTGAGAACGAAATCTCAACTCTCGGGGGCACTTTGGGTGCCAGCCCGAGCCTTTCGCTTCGCTTCAGGTCAAGCAACAGCAGATTAAGCGGAAAATTTCTTTTTGCTTTGCAAATTTTCTTTTTGAAAACCAGAAATTAACCCAAATGTCAATCCAGCTCTCAAAAATTTCTCAGCTCGTCATTTCATTCCAGAGGATAAATTTTGGAGGGATTGTTACTTCTCTTAATCGCATATGTTAGGCGTAATTGCAAATTCTCTAAATTGTTGAGTTAAAAGTTGGGAGAGAACACTTTAAAACCCCCGACCACCCGCCCCTAAATTGTAGAAATTGTTGTAAAAAAGGTGAGCCGCCTTAGTGCTTCGCACAGATAGTCTCGGCTTCGCCTCGCAGAAAAACTTCTCTTAACCGACCAAAGAACTCACGAAATTAAAATTTCGTCTAACAAAGGTTAAGAGGTTCGCTTTCGCTCTCTCAAATTTTTTATTACGCAAGAACAAGTATGTCTTTAATTAAAAAAGCTAAATATTTAAAATCATTCATATCTAAGCGCATCAACAATATTTGTTTTTGATGCCTGCCATGCAGGAATTGCTCCAGAAACAGCTCCAGTTATAGTTGCAAATAAAATACATCCGATAAACAGAGAAGCAGGAAAAGCAGGGCTTAAAAACCCCCATCCAAGGTTGTTTAAAACATTTCCAGCAAAAGCACTTAGCGCCCATCCAACTAAAACCCCAAGCACTCCTGCAATAAACCCAAGAATTGAAGATTCAAGCAAGAATATATTAAAAATGACCAAGTTTGAAGAGCCAACTGCCTTCATAATCCCAATTTCTTTATATCTCTCTAAAACAGAAGTAATCATTGTATTTGCAGTATTAATTGCAGAAACAATTACAGAGATGAGTGCAATTAAAACTACAAAAAACACCACAATGTTCAGAGCACTGCTAAAACTTGCAATTAAATCTTCAAAAGATTGGACAAAAAAATCTTCTTTTCCTTTTTCCAAATTCCTGTGTTCTCTTAGATTTTCTTCTATTTTTTCAATTGTAGTGTTTATTTTTTTTAAATCAATTCTTGCAACTATCCATCCAAAAGAATTATTTCCTGGGTAAAGCAAGTCCAACTGCTCTTCTGTTACATAAAGCTGAGAATCATCCTGAGGATTGCCTACTTTATCAAAAAACCCTATTATTTTTAATTTCTGCCCCTGCACTTCAATTTTGTCATTTACTTTCAAGGCTTTTGAAAAGATTTTATCATCAAGCATGTAATTATATCCTGCAACTACTTTTCCAAGGTCTTTTTTTCTTAATCCTCTTCCTTCTATAATATCAATATCAGATAACTCTAAAATCAAGGGTTTTTCAGGGTCATAAGAGATTACAAAGGAGAAGAAATTTTTATTGCCTTTTTTAATTTCTGCTGTCTTGAATTTAACGCCTGTGGCTTCAATAACTCCGGGAGTATCTTGAATGATTTTTAATTCTTCTTCTGTCAGAGCAAAAGTGTCGTCTAATCCAGGCATTCCTCCTCCTTTAGCTTGAATGATGATTTTATCCGCAGAAGTTTCTGATGCAAAGTTGTTTACAAAATTAAAAAGCCCGATTCCAAAACTAACAAAAATAAAAATAGTTACAATTCCTATAAAAATAGATAAGATTGTTAAAGAGCTTCTTGCTTTTCTATGAACAAGGTTTTTCAAAGAGTATTTTAGTGTTTCTGTGCTTATCATTCTCTTAATGCCTCCACGGGATTTTGTTTTGCTGCATTCATTGCAGGGATGATTCCTGCAACTGCTCCGATTAAAAAACTTCCTGTTAAAGCAGCAAAAATAAGAGCAAAATTGATTTCTATATTGGCTGTAGCCCCTACAAGATTATTAATGGCATGAGTTCCAAAAATTCCAATTAATGTTCCAAATATTGCTCCAATAATTCCTCCGACTAATCCTAAAAATCCAGATTCAATTAAAAATTGAGAAAAGATTTGGCTGTTTTTTGCCCCAACTGCTTTCATAATTCCTATTTCTTTTTTTCTTTCTAAAACTGACGCAGTCATTGTGTTTGTGATTCCAATTGCTCCTACAAAAACTGAAATAAATGCAATAATTGCAACGAAAATCTGAACGCCTCTAAGAATGTCATTAACTGTGTCCAGCGCTGCTTCAGGAGTTGAAACTTCAAAATCCTCCTCTCCTTTTTTGACTTTTCTTCTCTTTCTCAATAAATCTTCAATTTCTTTTTTTGCTTTTTCCATCAAACTTTTATCTTTTACAATAACTGCGATTAATCCAACTTCGTCTCCATATCCCATTAATTCTTCAAGAGATTCAGAATTCATGAAAACAATATTATCAAAAATAAAACTTCCCTTTTTCTTCATAATTCCAATCACCTTGAAATTTTTATCTTGAATTAAAATTTTATCTCCTACTTCAACTTTTTTGTCAAAGCCAACTTTATTCGCATAAAAATTATACCCTACAACGATATTTTTTTTGTCTCTGTCTCCCAAGAGCCTTCCTTTTAAGGTTTTTAGCTGAAAAATATCATAAACAATTTCTCCTTCTTCTCCTGGAGGAATGTTTGCAACAAATCCAAAAATAACTTTGTTATTAAATTCTATTTTTCCAGTAGGAATGTTTCTGCGGATTGCTCTTTTTACTGTTCCAAGTCTCTCTATTGCCTTTACATCATCAATTGTGAGGGGTTTTGAAACAGCTGAACCAGGAGGTCCTGCAAAATTTATTCCTCCTGCCTGCACTGTGATAACTTCTGTTGAGCTAATTCCAAATTGAGAAGTAATTGCAATTTGCAAGCCTGTTCCCAGAGAGATTAATGAAACTACTGCAGTCACACCAATTACAATTCCTAATAAAGTCAACCAACTTCTTAAACCTCTTTTTTTAAGATTTCTAAATGCCAAGAGAAAATAATCATAGAGCATTTATTTCCTCCTTTTTTTTGTAACTTTCTCTAACTTTCCATCCCTTAACCAATAAACAACATCTGCATGCTCTTTTGCTAAATCAGGGTCATGCGTAACCATAACAATTGTTTTTCCTTGTTTGTTCAGCTTATCTAAAAAAGACATAACAATTTCTCCAGTTTTTGTATCAAGATTTCCAGTTGGTTCATCTGCTAAAATGACATCTGGGTCATTAGACAGGCTTCTGGCAATTGCAACTCTTTGCTGTTGTCCTCCTGAAAGCTGATTTGGATAATGGTCCATTCTATCTTTTAAATCAACCATTTCTAAAAGCTCTTCTGCTCTTGCAATCCTTTTTTCTGCAGAAATTCCCTGAAACATCATTGGGAGCATAATATTTTCTTTTGCAGTTAAATTTGGAATTAAATTAAAACTTTGAAAAATAAATCCAATTTTTTTTCCTCTGAGCTGAGCAAGTTCTGATTCACTTAAATGAGAAATATCTTTTCCGCCTAATAAAATCCTTCCTTTTGTTGGAACATCAAGACTTCCCACCATGTTCATGCTTGTAGATTTTCCAGAACCAGACGGCCCCATAATTGCAACAAATTGGCCTTTGTTAACTTTTAAGCTCAGTCCATCAACAGCAACAACTTTTGTCTCTCCCATATCATAAATTTTAGAAATATTTTCCAAAACAATCAACTCTTTTTTCTTATCAGCCATGATTAAAATAAATTAATAAGGTATAAAAACATATTGAAAACTTTTTTAAACTTCATTATATTCAATAAATTATGAAAAAGAGGCAGTTATTTTTCTTGATATTTCTTGGACTTTTTTTCTTGCTGTTCTCAGTCAATTGAGGATTAGCCAGCTGTCAGGAAATTTTGTAAAAGAGGGATTGAAGGACCAACTATGGAGCAGCAAGAATGCATGCAAAGCTGTATTAATGAAGGATGTGATTTGACTGCTTCAGAATGCAGAGAATTAAATAAAGACAAGTGCGGCCAGAGATGCGGAGTTGAGGTGAGCGGGCCTCCAAAAACCTCAGATAAAGGAGAGGCTTGTATGCAAGAATGTGTAATGCAGGGATGTGGGGACTATGACTTTGGATGTCAGGGAAGAAATACAGAAAGATGTGAGGCAAAATGCAATATGCGAGGCGATGCTCCAGATAAATCTAAGATGAGTGCAGAGGAACTTTGTATAACAAAATGTGTTGAAAGTGAAAGTCCTGGAACAATTTGTGGAAGTAGTAAAGAAGGTGAAACTGGAAATGCCCTCTGCCAGAGGTGTGCGTTAAAATGTGTTTATCTTTATGAAGGTCCTTGTTTAAATGACGAGCAATTAACTAAAAAAGAAAAAGAATGTGAAACTTGCGAGCATTGTTATGGAGAACCTGTAGAAGGTCCTTCTGGAGAAGGATGGGATTGTATAGTTGATGTTGTGTGTAAAGATGCTTCAGAAGAATTCGGGGATGATCCTGGAACTGGCCCAGGAATTGGGGAAGAGGGATATGTAAATCCAGAAGAAGAATCAAAAGAAAATATTGTTACAAAAGCAGTCGGAGGAGTAGTTGGATTTTTTAAGAGATTTTTTGGAATTAAGAAATAATTAATTAAATGTCGGGGGCCCTTGCATTGCTCTTTGATTTCTTTTTTGAATTTCATCTTTGTTTGAGAAGCCTGTCTGCATAGTTATTGATATTGCTACTTCAATAATCTTTGAAGAAGGAGAGCTTTCCTTTGCTTGTATGATTTCAAGTTGTGAGCCACACTTTGGGTAATTTAGGTTTGCTTCATTTATCCCAAGCAAATATTCTCCAGCATAATTGCAGTTTTTCTAAGAACAATCTCTGTCATATATTGGCATTATTATACTTTAAAAAGATTCTTTTTAAATATTATTGAATAGTTTTATATATTATAATTTCTTTAATAAAATATGGCAGAAAAACAAATCGGAGTAGTCACAAACTACTTTGAACATGTTAAGGCAGCTGCAATAAAGCTTTCTGCTGGGTTAAAAGTTGGTGACACTATTCGCATTAGTGGCGGAGAAACTGACTTTGAAGAAAAAGTTGAAAGCATGCAGATAAATAGAGAGAAAGTGCAAAAAGCAAAAAAAGGCGATGAGATTGGGGTTGTTGTAAAAGAAAAAGTTAGAAAAGGGTATAAAGTTTTTAAAAAATAATTCCAAGTCTATTCAAGGCACTTCCAACCCAAAGAATCAATATCAGATAGAGCAGAGCCCATCCTTTTGATGCAGGAAAATGTTTGTAAAACCATCCTGCTTTTTTCTTATACCACTTTGGAAAAAACCAGACTACAATATTTGCTCCAGTAGAATCAATCAAAAATAAATACCATATTAGTGCTTCTATCATGGAATAAAAAAGAAAAGGAAATTTATAAAATTAATTATAAATCAAATTTTTTCAAAAGAAAAGCTTTTAAACAAAATTCTGCAATGATAATTATTGATTTATGCCTACTGGGAATGGCATCTAAATCAACACAGTTATTTGCCTACGTGGCCTATGCGAAGTTTCTACTGAGCATTAACACGAAGCAATGTGCCTACGTGGTCTAACGGCTA
The DNA here is from genome assembly GCA_024278335.1 of archaeon. Classification (GTDB taxonomy): domain Archaea; phylum Nanobdellota; class Nanobdellia; order Pacearchaeales; family GW2011-AR1; genus JAJRTJ01. The sequence goes on along the minus strand of JAJRTJ010000001.1, from coordinate 111,374 downwards.
TGACACGTCCCTGTCGCGGACGTAACCCGGGTTCAACTCCCGGCGTGGGCGTTTATGGAGCTTTACATTCTATTTATTCTCGTTGGGATGTGGGGCTAAATTCAAAGTCATCGGAAGAATAGTTTTTTTATTTCTGCACTGAACCCTTTATTAATTTTAAACAATTGATAAGTGTCTTTTTAAGCCCCTCTCCACTCACTTCCCTATGAAATTCTTTAAAGATTCCAAGAAAGATTTATGGTTTGTCTATATTCTTGAATGTGGAGATGGTTCTTATTATACTGGCGTAACTAAAGACCAAGATAAAAGAATGAAAGCACATGCTGAAGGAAAAGGAAGCAAGTATGTTTACAAAAAAGGATTCAAAAAACTTCTTTTTGCAAAACCTTGCAAAGATAAATCAGATGCCTGCAAATATGAATATCAAATCAAGAAACTTCCCCGATTCAAGAAATTAGAATGGTTTAAAGAATAATAGATCCCACTCACAAAATCCCTTCAAGCTTTTCTCTCAAAACATCTGCTGGAGTAAAACCGACCATTCTTGCTACTTCTTTTGAATCTTTAAAAATAATCAAACAAGGGATTCCACTAACTCTAAAACTAGAAGAAATCTCTTGATTTTCCTCAACATTTACTTTGGCAAACTTAACTTTACCTTCAAATTCTAAAGCAACCTGCTCAAAAACTGGCTTCATTGCCTGACATGGTCCGCACCAATCTGCATAAAAATCAATAATTACTGGGATATCTAAGCCTCCGACTTTTTTTTCAAAATTTTCTTTATTTAACTCTGCAATCATTTTCAAAATTTATCTAAAGGCTCTAAAAATTCCTGCAACAATCAAACCTGCAATTGCTCCAATAATTCCAACCCCAAGCAAACTCCAAGCAAATTCAACCACAAGGATTGCCCCAATTAAACCTGCAACTGCTCCTGCAGTGAATCCCTGCCACAAAATTTTGTTTTTTGTCATTATTTTTTCTCCTCTAAAATTGAAACAATAATTTTATTTTTTCTTTTCAATCTTTTTTAAACCGTTCATATAAGGCTGAAGAGCTTTTGGAATATTAATTGAACCGTCTTTGTTTTGGTGGTTTTCCATTATTGCAACTAAAGCACGAGAAGTTGCAATCGCAGTATTATTTAAGGTGTGTGCAAAATATCTTTTCCCCGCTTTTTCAATTCTAATGCCAAGCCTTCTGGCCTGGGCCTCTTCCATATTTGTTAAAGATGTAACTTCAAAATATTTTTCTTGTCGAGGACTCCAAGCCTCTAAATCACAACTCTTTGCCTTTAAGTCAGCTAAATCTCCAGAACAACACTCTAAAACCCGAATTGGAATCTCTAATGCTTTAAACAGCTCAATAGAATAATTCAACATTTTATCATACCATTCATAACTTTCCTCAGGCTCGCAAATTACAATCATCTCCTGCTTATTAAACTGGTGAGTTCTATAAATTCCTTTCTCATCAATTCCATGAGACCCAATCTCCTTTCTAAAACACATACTATAACCTGTCTGCTTAATTGGGAGCTCTTTGGCTCCAAGAGTCTTTTCAATAAACTGCCCAATCAATGGGTGTTCTGAAGTTGCAATTAAATACAAATCTTCGCCTTCAATTTTATATGACATTGCATCAATTTCTGCATTAGAATAAACTCCAGTTAAGATTTCCTTGCGAATCATCAACGGAGGTTCAATATATTCAAATCCCTGCTTAACCATAAAATCTCTTGCAAAATTAATCAAAGCCATATTTAAGCGAGCTAAATCTCCTTTCATATAATAAAATCCTTTTCCAGATGTTTTTGCAGGGGTATCAAAATCCAAAACTCCCAACTCTTCCCCCAGTTCAACATGGCTTTTTACTTTAAAGCTAAATTTTTTTGGCTTTCCTATTTTTTTAATCTCAACATTTTCAGAATCATTTTTTCCAATAGGAACGCTTTTATGAATAATATTTGGAATTTGCAGCATTAACTCATGGATTTTTTCTTCAAGTTTTTTTCTCTTTTCCTCAGATTTTGCAATTTTGTTTGGAATGCTTTTTGCTTCTTTCATTTCTTTATCTGCTTTTTTTCTAGCTTTTTTTAATTCAGAAATTTTCTTAGAAATCTTGTTCCTGTCTGCTCTTAATTTATCTTCATCATATTTTAGTTTTCTCCACTCTTCATCTAATTTCTTTACTTCATCAACAAGGGGGAGTTTTTCATCTTGAAACTTTTTTTTAATATTTTCTTTCACTAATTCTGGATTTTCTCTAATTAAATTAATGTCAATCATATTTTAGAAAATAAAATAGCATATTTAAATCTAATGAAACTTTTATAAATCCCTTATTATACTATAATAAAATGGTAGAGGTGGCTACAGAATTTATTTCTCAGACAATTGATGCATACAACTTATTCCTTGAATCTCTTCCATTACGGATGCAATTAATAGTTAATCTTTTTTTATTAGTTTTAGTGGTTTTTGCTTATGCTGTTTTTATATGGAAAGCTTACAAATATATTGCGCAAAAGAATTTAATTGAATTAAATTTAAATCAATACAATCGCTCAGAACATCCTTTTTTATCAAAGCTTATTACAGGAGGGTTTTATCTTCTTGAATATATTATTATTTCTCCAATAGTGATTTTCTTGGGATTTTCGTTATTTGTTATTTTTCTAATATTGTTAAGTGAGGGAGCAAATATAGCAACGCTTCTTCTTATTGCGGCTACAATTGTTTCAGTTATAAGGCTTGCTTCATATATTCCTGGAAAAGGAGAAGATTTGGCAAAAGATTTGGCAAAAATGCTTCCTTTTATGCTATTAGCAGCTTCAATGTTAAACCCTGGATTTTTTGATTTTGAAAGAATCATTAATAATTTTAGAGAAATTCCTCTTTTAATAGATAAAATATTAATCTATCTTGGGTTTATTGTTGGTTTAGAAATTATCCTGAGGTTTTTTGATTTTTTATTTTCTTTAATTGGATGGGAAGATATTGATGAAACCCAAACAAAAGAAAAGCAAGAAATTAATGAAAAAAACATAGAGGAAAAAGTTTAATTTCTTTTGATTTCTGGGGGGGGGGTGTTCTCATGCCCACATTTTAATCCCTCTCAATATCTGGGTGCTCCTGTCCTTTATTTCCTCTCTCTAAAAGTGTTTGCATATGCTTTTTCCTTTCTTCATTATATTTACCTCTATTTGTTTTTAATTCTCTAACCATTTTTGCTACATATTCCCCTCCTAAAAAATGAGGAGTGAGAACATAGGTTGCTCCTTTTTTGTATAAGTCCAAAGCGTCGCTAATTTGATGAGCTCTTGCAACAATAATTGCTTTTTTATTTACTTCTCTAATCTTTTCAATCAAGAGCTGGTTTGTTTCAAAATCAGGGATTGTTGAAATAGCAAGCTCAATTGAATTAAGAGGCAAATCTTCTAAAAAATCTGAATCAGAACTATCTCCATAAAGAGAAGGGACTCTAAACTTTTCTAAAGAAGAGATTGTTTCTGGATTATAATCTATAACTAAATATTTTTTCTTTAATTCTTTAAGTGACCTTAAAATGTTGAACCCGATTCTATTGTAGCCAAATAGGATTGCATTGTATTTTTTCTTTTTGATGCTGATTTTTTTAATATTTTTTCTCTCAAAAATTGTGATTTTATTTTTAACTAAATTATAAAATTTTTCAGAATAAATAATGCCATAGGTTGAAATTGTTATTGTGGTTAAAGCTGTCAAGGTAATTACACTCACTAACTCTTTTCCAACATGCTCCATAACAACTCCAAGAGTAAGAACAATCAAAGAAAATTCAGAGATTTGGGCAAGTGTTGTTCCAAGCAAGAAATTAGTCCTTTTTGTATATCCTACAAGTGCCATAAAGGACATTAAAATCAGAGGTTTAAAAATCAGAACCAATGCCGATAAGATGACTGCATCCCAGATAGCATTTGTAAAATTAGTTAAATTAATATTTAGTCCTAAAATAATAAAAAAGATAATTAGGAAAAAATCTCTAAGAGGTTTTATTTTTGCGCTAATTTCTGCACTATAAGGAGAGATTGAAAGAGCCACCCCTGCAACAAGTGCTCCGATTTCCAAAGAAAATCCTGCAAGGATAAAAGCAGCTGCTATGACAAAACACCAGCAAACAGAAAATAAAAACAATAATTCTTGGGACTTAGCTAAATTTCTTGTAAATTTTGGAAGAAAGTAAAATCCAAGTATAAATAAAACTATTAAAAGACCTATCCCCGACATTAAGCTTTTAAGTGCAAGATCTCCAAAAGTCAGTTCTCCCTTGGATAGGGAAGAGATAACCATCAGAGCACCGACTGCAACAAGGTCTTGAACAATTAGAACTCCAATTGCAATTTTTCCATACAAAGTATCAAAATGCTGTTTGTCAGAAAGCAATTTCATCACAATAATTGTGCTACTAAATGAAAGCACAAGACCTACATAAATAGAAGAGACCATGTTATAAGAGAGTATTTTCCAAGATACAAAAAATCCTAAAATAAAAATTGAAATTATCTGTCCCAAGCCAATTAAGAGTGAAGACCCGCCAATTTCTTTAATGACTTTTGGATTTAAATGCAATCCTACCATAAACAAAAGGAAGGCAATTCCAAATTCAGAAAAAATTGTTATTAAATCACTTGAAGCATGAAAGTCCCAAATAAAAGGACCAACCAATATTCCTGCAATAATATACCCAATAATAATTGGCTGTTTCAATAATCTGGCAATATATGCTACAATAAATGCAGTAAGAAGAATAATTGCTAAATTGATAAACACTTGTTCCATTTAATCACCTCTTTAAATAAAAACAATGAGCATATAAAAAGCTTTTTAGGTTTAGCAAGCTGATTTTAATGGCCAGACAAAAGGCTTTTAAACCAATTTCTCAATTAAAATAACATGGCAAAAGTAAGAATAAAACTTGACAGCATTGATATTGACATGTTAAATAAAATCTGCGATTCTGTCAAAGATATTGCAAAAAAATCAGGAATTCCAATCAGCGGGCCAGTGCCGCTTCCGACAAAAAAACTTAAAGTTACAACAAGGAAATCTCCTTGCGGCGACGGAACCGCGACTTTTGACAGATATGAAATGAGAATTCATAAAAGACTCATTGACTTGCCTTCAAATGAAAAAGTCCTTCATCACATCATGAAGATGAGGATTCCAAAGAATGTTAATATTAAAATTGAAATGAAAGATTGATTTCTCTATTTTAAAATCCTTTTTTTAATATTTAAAAACTTTAAAATAATTTCTTTTACATCTGCCTGCATCGCATAATGGTATTGCACATGCTTGGAGAGCATGACCCTCTGGGCTCCCAGGTTCGATTCCTGGTGCAGGCGTTTTAGCCAACTTTGTTTATTTAAAACAAATCTACCCGGATAGTTTAGTGGATAGAATTTCTCGTTGCGGTCGAGAAGGCCCAGGTTCAAATCCTGGTCCGGGTGTTTTTTCCTAGTGCATTTAAAAACATTTATAAACAGGATTTTCATTTTTTAAGCATGTTTGAAGACGGGGCTAATTCAATTCCTGAAATGAATTTGAATAAGTATTCTTCTAAAAAATCTCCAATACCTCAAAATACTTCTGATGTTCAGAAAGAATTAGATAAATTAAAAAAAGAATTAGAAAAATTTAAAGAGTGGGTTGTAAAAAAATACAAGTTCACTCAGTCAATAAGCATCTTGCCTCAGCAGTCTATCCCGATTTTTGTTGATGAAGAGGAAGTTCCAAAAGAAACAGAAAAATTTATTCATTTGTATATGATAATTCCAGAGGAGCAATTTAAGAATATTCCAAAAATTAAAAAAGAGATAATTCCCCAGCTTGAAAAACTAAAATACCCTAAAGGGCATGAACAAAAAGTTTGGTTGCAAATTAAAACTCCTGTTGATGTTTGGGAGAATTGTCTGGATTCTAAATTTGACCTTCATTCTGCAATTGCACTTTCATATCCAATTTATGACACTGGATTTTTGGAAATGATTCGTGTTGCTGAAATTCATAAATCATTGGTTTTGCAAAAATTTGAAAAATATATTGTGAGTTATGTTGTTGCAGGAAGTCTTGTTAGGGGAGATGTGAAAAAAGAATCTGATATTGATGTTTTTATTGTTATTGATGATACAGATGTTAAAAGAATGCCGAGAATGGAGCTTAAAGAAAGACTGCGAAGCTTTATTGTTAATAAGTTTGCTTCAGAAGCTACTGCGCTTGCAGGAGTTAAAAAAAATCTTTTGAATATTCAACCTTATTTGCTTACAGAATTTTGGGATGGAGTTAAAGATGCCAACCCTGTTTTTTTTACTTTTATTAGAGATGGAGTTCCAATCCATGACAGAGGAACATTTATGCCCTGGAAGTCTCTTTTAAGAATGGGTAAGCTAAAGCCAAGCCCTGAAGCAATTGATATGTTTATGTCTGGAGGAGACAAGGCAATTAAAAGAGCTAAATTTACTCTTCTTGATATTGTTGTTCATGATATTTATTGGAGTGTGCTGACTCCCTCCCAAGCTTTACTAATGCTTTATGGAGAACCTCCTCCTGCTCCAAAACATACTGTTGAAGAGTTTAAAAAAATATTTTATACAAAAGAAAAAATGATTGAAAAAAAGCACATTGATTTTTTAGAAAAAGTAATTAGAATTTACAAAGATTATGAGCATGAGAAAATTAAGGATATAAAGGGAGCAGAAGTTGACAAACTAATTAAAGGAACAGAAGATTATTTGAAGAGACTTGGGGAGTTAAGAAAACAAATTGAAAAACAGTCTCAGGGAAAGACAATCCAGCAGGTGTATGAGGAAGTAATGGGTCTCTTAGAGGCAATTCTTGGGAAAAAATCCCAAACAGCACTTATTGCAGAATTTGAATCAGAGCTTGTTAAAAAAGGCAAATTTACTCAATCTCATTTAAATGCATTAAAAGAAATTGTTGGAGCAAAGGCCGAGTATAAGAAAGGAAAACAAAACAAGCACAAGATTGAAGAAGCAAGAAGAAAAGCAGTTATTTTAATTAATGCTCTTGTTGATTATTCTCAGAGATGCGAGCTTGCAATGGTTGATAAAACAAGGCTTGTTTTGAAATTTTCTGACGGCAAAGTTGGAGAATTGATTATTTGCCCTGGAGAAAGCTATGTTTTTTTGGGCAAAGAGATTAAGAAAATAACAGATAATATTTATGACTCAAATATTCAGGAAGCTACAAAGGCAATTCAAAATAAAAAAGAAAATAAAGGGATTGAATTAAACCCACAAGTATTTGAAATAATAAAAAGAGAGTTGGGAGATTTTGAGGTTGTTTTTTAGGATGAATAGCAAGGGAAATGAATGAAATTCTTTTTAAAATAAAAACTAATTCTTTGGTTTATGTGGTTTAGCCTGCCCCCACATGCTTTCAAAAATTTGTCTTTGAGTGTTTGCAAATTCTTCATCTTCAATTATAATTCCTCTAAGTTTCTTCTTTAGAGAAGTTATTGCTACTTTGTTTCCAAAAATATATGTCCATGTTGTCATTTTATTGACTTCATTTGAGAGCCTTACTTTAGTTAATTTTTTCCATCTTTTGTCTTTTGTTATTTCTTTCGGAAGTTTATTGGTTAACATTCTTATTTTTACTCCTTTGTCTAATCTCATTTTTCTTAAGGCTTGGGTTTCTTCAAGGTATAAGTCTTCTGGAACATCCATGTTGCCGTAAGAGAGAACTCCGTCTTTTCCTCGATAATTGAAAATTTCCTTGATTAGATCTTCTTCTTTTCTTCCTTCATGAACACTTACAGGAGTATTCCAGATTTCCTTGAATAATTTTTTGTATTGGTCTGCGATATCTTTTCCTTTTATTAGAATTCCTGTTGGAACTTCTCCCCAGCTTGCTATTGCAATTTTATTTCGAAAGATTGCCATGTTTGGAGGAAGAGGAGAATCAACATATTTTTCTTTTGTATTTTTGAATTTTGTTATTTTTCCTTTGATATTTTTATTTAATATCCCATAGACTTTTATCTCCTTCTCTTCTCTAAATTTCCTAAATGAAATGGAAACCCTTTCAATAGATTCTTGAAAGACTTGTTCTGCCGGTCCAAAGAAATAGTATTCCTCTCCTGGTTTTGCATCTTCAATTAAAGCATAATGCATTGAGAGAACACCTTTTATCCCGAAAAATACTTCTGCTTCTGTCTTTGACTTAGAAATTTTTTGCATGCTTTTTAATTGCGGAATGATTTCATTTATTTTTTCTTCTTTGTTTTTTAGAAAAGTCAAAAAAACTTCTGGATTTGATGCTTTAAAATGTTTTATCTTTCCTTTCAATATATAACTTATAAATCCTTTTTCTAAGAGCCTATGAATTGTTCTGTAAAATACAGAATTTTGCAAGCCTGTTTTTCTTAGGATTGGGGCTGCAGTTGACTCTCCGAGTTTTAGTAATTCTAAGTAGATTTTTTTCTCATTTTCTGTTAAAAGTTCGTCTAATTCTTCATAAGGCATGTTATTTGGGAATTTTTGTTATTTAAATATCTTTCTAATCCTCTCCCTATTGGGAGAACAAATGTTTATATATAAGAATTAAGGCAATAATTTCATAGTGATAAACTTTTGAGAGAAAATGGCAAAAATAAATTTAATACAGAGAAGTAGCAGAAAAAAACGCCTGAAAATTTTTGTAGGTGAGCCTGCAAAAGTAAAAGAAGCAAACCGGACATTAGATAAGAAAACAGACGAGAAATATAGTGGAACTCTTCCCCTATGCTTCTGCCCAGATGGAACAGTCTATACTTCTGTAACAATGCAGAATTTTGATAGGAGGTATGTTGAGAGATGAGCAATCTCAGTTCTTTTTTTGTTATAAGGCATGGAGATTATTCTCCAAGAGGGGAATTAACTTCTGAAGGACAGAGAAAAATGAGAGACCTGGGGGATAAAATAAAAAGTATTGTTGAGGATTCTTCTGTTTTTATCCTTACTTCTCCTGAGCAAAGGGCAGTAGAAAGTTCTTGCGTATTAGCAGATTGCTTGGATTGTGAAATAGAAGAGACCTATGAATTATCTGAAGATAATTTTGAATTTTATCCAGAGACTTGGAAAAAGATTATAAAAAAGTATCAAGATAAATCAGAGGCATTGATTTTAGTTACTCATAAGCCCCTTATCTCCGGGACCCTTCCATATAGTAGATTTTCAAAAGAATTTGAGGGGGATAGGTTGGAAATTAGAGAGCTTGAAAAAGCAGAAGGAATTTACTTTGATTTAAGTAATAAAACTTATTCAAAAATAAAATGATAATAACACAAGCAAAACCAAGTAAGAAAACAGGAGAAAATCCTTGGGCTAGACCTCCAGAAGGATATAGGCCTTCATTCCCATACTGTTGGGACCGGGGTTTTTTATGGATTGGGAAACACTTGCAGAAGCACGAAGGAGAAAAATTTATTTAATTAGTATAGGATAAAGAAATTTAATAAAATAAAATCAAAAACTTTAAAAACATAATTTTGCTAAACAGATTACTATCTGGCTATTCAGCTTTGTCCGGCTCTTGAATAGAATAGTCTTCATTGTCTAGATCGAGTTCTAATAATCTTTCATGTTGAACTGAATGTTGTATTGGAACCCGTTCTTGCATGATATTTTAAGGGTTTTGATATATTTAAGCTTTCAGGTATAAAAAACAACAAATGGCAATAAATAATAAAAAAAATTCAGAGAATATAGACTATAAGTATAATCTTAGTGAATACTGGAATTTTTTAAAAAAATATAAAGTTCTTTTTGGGATTATTTTACTTATTAGTTTTTTAGTAGAAGCAGGAAATGTTGTAGATAAATTTCTTTTTAAGATAATCATTGATAAGGGTAATGAGTTTCTTGCAGGAGATTTATTGAGAGAAGGTTTTGTCATGATTTTAATTTACATTGCAGTTGCATTTCTTGTAATAAAACTTGTGAAAAACGTGTTTGCCTGGATGTATATTCATTTTGTCAATCGGCTGAGTGCAGGATTAATGGCTGATTTAAAAAGAAAGTATTTTAATCACATTGTCTCGTTGTCTCATGGGTTTCATACAACACACAAAACGGGAAGTTTGATTTCAAAACTAACAAGAAGTGGGGGGGCAATTGAAAGAATGACTGATGTGCTTGTCTTTAATGTTGCTCCATTGGTGTTTAATTTAATAATTGTTGTAGGTTCATTAGTATATTTTAGTGCAAAACCTGCGATTGTTGTTCTTGTAACTTGTGCAGTCTTTATTTTTTATAGCGTCTTTATTCAAAAAATTCAAAAAGAATATAGTGTAAGGGCAAATGACGCAGAAGACAGGGAAAAAGCAGGGATTTCAGATATTTTTACTAATATTGATTCTGTGAAATATTTTGGAAAAGAATCTCTTATTAAAAATAATTTTAGGAAAGTTTCTGAATTTACAAAACAGGCAACAATTAAAAACTGGGATTTTTTCAAATGGCAAGACGCAGGTCAATCTTTAATACTTGCTGTTGGAATGTTTTTCTTAGTTTATTTTCCATTAATGGATTTTTTAGAAGGAAAAGTAACTATTGGAACCCTTGTATTCATTTATACAATTTATGGAAACATTTTTTGGCCATTATTTAGTTTTGTTCATGGAATTAGAAATTATTATCGGGCAATGGCTGATTTTAATGGTCTTTTTGAATATGGTAAGATAGAGAATGAAGTTAAAAATGCTCCAAATGTAAAAAATTTGAAGATTAAGGAAGGGGTTATTGAGTTTAATGATGTTAATTTTAGTTATCATAAAAGAAAAGTCATTAAAAACTTTAGTTTAAAAATCCCAAAAAATAAAAAAGTTGCTTTAGTTGGGCATTCTGGATGCGGAAAAACAACCTTGATTAAGCTGCTTTATCGACTTTATGATGTTGATTCTGGGGAAATCAAGATAGATGGAAAAGATATTAGAAGTGTCAAAAAAGAATCCTTAAGGAGTGAGATGTCTATTGTCCCCCAAGAGTGTGTTTTATTTGATGATACAATTTACAAAAATGTTGCATTTTCAAATCCCTCTGCAACAAGAGAGGAAGTGCTTAAAGCAATAAAATTTGCTCAGTTGGACAAGATAATCAAGAATTTTCCAAATGGGTTAAATACAATTGTAGGAGAGCGAGGAGTTAAATTATCTGGAGGAGAAAAACAAAGAGTCTCCATAGCAAGAGCTATTTTAGCAAATAAGAAAATTTTGGTTTTAGACGAAGCTACTTCTGCTTTGGATTCGCAGACAGAACATGAGATTCAGCAAGACTTAGAAAAACTTATGCAAGGTAGGACTTCTATTATAATCGCCCATAGATTATCTACTATTATGAAAGCAGATAAAATTGTTGTAATGGATAAGGGGAGAATTGTTCAGCAAGGAACTCACAGACAATTAATAAGCAAGCCAGGACCATATAGAAAGTTGTGGAACTTGCAAAGAGGAGGGTATATAAAATAATCTTATAAACCTCTTTTAATTCCTGATTTTATGAAATACTTGTTTATTTTGGGGAGAAATGTAGAGCTTTCAAAAGCAGAAGTTTTGAGTTTTTTGCAGAGATTTGATTATAAAATTATTAATTTTTTTCTTAAAGAAAATGCTTTAATCGTGGAAATTGACCGGAAATTAGAACAAAACTCTCTTGAAAAACTTGGGGGGGTAATTGCAATTGGAGAGGTTTTATCAATAGGAAATTTAAATGATGTTCTAAAAAACCTTGATAAAAAAGAGCTTTATTTTGGGAAGAGCAATAAGTTCAATTATGTAATTTGGAATTATTCTAATGATGCTTATTTAGAAGTTTCAGAATATATAAAAAAAAGATTTAATTCTGAAAAATTAAAATCAACTGAAAAGCAATTAACTGGCCAGCTGAAACTGCAAGATGAAAAAAGAGTTGCAATTGTCGGGTCTTCTTTGATTGACGAACAATTTTTTATTTTTTCAAGAAAAGAACCCTCTACTGAATCTGAAGAATTTTATTTTGGAAAGATAATTGAATATTGCGATTATAAGGAATTAGAAAAAAGGGACATGAAAAAACCAGTGCGAAGGTCTGAATTAGCGATTTCTCCTCGACTTTCTAAGATTATGATTAATCTGTCTCAGGTTGGGAGCCGATCGGCATACCCCAAAATGCGGAATTCTGGGGCAGGCAAGTTGGTTGATGCATTTTGCGGAATTGGTGTTATTTTATATGAAGCGCTTTTGCAAGATTTGAAAGTGATTGGAATTGATATTGACAAAAAAGCAATTGAAGGAGCTAAGAAAAATCTTGCTTGGGGGAAGTTTAAACAAAGCGAGTATGTTTTAATTAATAATGATTCCCGCAAGGTAAGAATTAAACCTGCAGAAGTTTTGGTTAGTGAGCCTGACTTAGGAATGACTTTAAGAAAAGTTTTGATGAGTGACAAAAGAGAAAGAAAAACAAAAATTAAAATTGTGCGAAAAACATATTCAAAACAAAAAGCAGAGCAAATGCTTGAAGGATTTGAGAGCTTATTGATTGAGGTTTTGAATAATCTTAAAAATTCTGTTTCAAAAAGATTTGTTTTTACATCCCCGTTAATTAAGACAAGAGAAGGGAGAATTTCCTGCAATATTGAAAAGATTTTAGAAAAAACAGGATTAAAGCTTGTGGAGGGATTTCCGATTCAGGAATTTCGTGAAGGCAAGACTGTTGGAAGAGATATTTTTGTTTTAGAGCATTAAGTTGAAAGAGAAATTGATAATTAATTTACTCTCGGAAATTATCTTTTCCTGCGTAAGATAAATAATATCCCTGCGATTTTGAATCTGGGTTTCTGCACTATAAATTTTTCTCAGAAAAGATTTATAAACCATTTTTCTGATTAATTAACATGACAAGTGGAAAAGTTATTCAATTTAGAAGAGGAAGAAAAACAATTACTGAGAAGCATTTTCTTATTAAAGTAGAGGATTCTGATAATCGGGAGAAAGCAGAGAAATTTATTGGCAAAGAAGTTGTTTGGAAGTCTCCTGCAGGAAAAGAAATTAGGGGGAAGATTTCTGGTGTCCATGGAAATAAAGGAGTTGTAAGAGCTATTTTTGAAAAAGGCCTTCCAGGGCAGGCTATTGCAACAAAAGTGGAGATAAAATAAATGGCAACACTGCGAAAAGCAAATGCGTATTCAAAGAGAAAAGTTACTCCTTATACAAGAGTGAGCAAGAGAAGGCAAAAATCTTTCATTAAAATGGTGCCTGCTCAGAAAATTGTTAAATTTACAATGGGAAAAACAGATTTGCTTAAAAAAGGCAAGCTCCCGCATCAATTAACTGTTGTTTCAACTGAAAAAGTTCAATTAAGGCATAATGCAATGGAGTCATGCAGGCAGTATTTAAATAAAAAATTAGATTCTGAATTAGGAGGAAATTATATATTTAAGATTGTTCCTTTTCCACATCATATTCAAAGAGAAAATAAAATGCTTACTGGAGCAGGAGCAGACCGTATGCAGACAGGGATGCAGTTGTCTTTTGGAAAATCTATGGGCAAAGCAGCGATTTTAAAGCCTGAATCTCCGATATTTATTTTTTATCTTGAGAATGAAAAAGCAGTTGCTTTTGCAAGAGCAGAAATTAAAAAAATCAAATCAAAACTTCCCGGGAAAATAAGAGTTGATTATAAGGATTTAAGAAAAGAGAGTTCTAAAGATTAATTTATTTTGTTACCATTATTTTGTAACAACACAATAGAAAGATTTATAAAGGATATATTTCTTGAAATATTAAGAAAAAATGGCAGAAAATAATCAACCAAGTGAAGAGGAAATAAGAGAAAAGGCAAGAAGGTTTAATAAGGAACTTGTAGAAGATAGTGCGGCAAGAAAATTTTTTATTGCATCACGAGGAAGGAACACAGAAGATTATGGAAAAGCAGGACTTTATGCAACAACAAACGAATATATTGATGCTCTTACTAATCCCAGTGCTTATGCTGCTAAAATATTAGCCCAACCATTTTTAGATGGAGCAAGGGAAGCACAGGAGGCAGCAGAAGAGGGAGGAGAGGTTGCAGATGTTTATGGACATACTCGGAACATTACAGCACATAAATTACTTGAAACAGCAGAGAGAGTTTATATGTCTTCTTTTTTAGCTTTAAAGGTTGGAGATGTTTTAGATATTACTCAAACAAAGGGAAAAGATGTTTCAAGGGAACTTAAAGACAAATATATTGAAGACCTTGACAATAAATTAAAGAAACAAATTGTTGGAAATGCCTTGCAAATAATTGCCACCGAGGGTATTGGTGAAGCAATTAAAAGAGGAGCTGACCAATCAAGAAAATCTCTTGAACAGGCTCTTGCACCAAAAGAAAACTCTGAGTAATTTTTTATTTAAATTTAATTTCTAAAAACTTATTCTTCAATTTGTTTTTTAACTAAATCAGTCATAACCTGCAAAAATTCTTCTGTTCTTTGTTGCCAAAGGTCTAATTCAACTCCCCTTAAATCACTTATTAAACCATGAGTTATTTTTTTATGAAGCATTAAAAGGTCTCTATACCATGCAACATATTTTATTTTTAACATTCCTTGTGCTACAAAAACATCTTTTAAATCAATGGGAATATGCTCTGGAGATGGCGGAGAGACATTTGCTGTCATAAGCGCTGCATGAGCAGAATCAACCATTGCCCAGTAAAGCCCTTCTATTGCTCCAAGCTCAGCTGCTTTGCTTCTTCCAAGATGGGTCGGTGCTCTTTGCAAACAGCTGTAAATTGCTTCAGGAGTTGCTTTTATTTTTCCTTTAATTAATAGGTATTTTAGTGGAACAAAAAATCCCGCAAAATCAATTAACGGCTCTCCATACCGAAGGATATTCAACAAAGTCGGGTCTCCTCTCATTAAATCCTCCCACCAAGTGCTTAATTTTATTGTATTAATATGAAGCTCTTTTTGATAGGGGTTTTTTTCAATTATCTTGTCAAGCTCTTCTCTATACCATGCAATCATTTCTTGGTCCCAGTGAACTGAAACATCATCTAAAACAATTATAATATCTATATCTGAGCCAGGCTCTGCATTCTGCTTTGCTATTGAACCAAATAGAATTATTGATTTGATTATTTTGTCAAAGTTCTTGTAAACTTTTGTTGCAAAATCAAGAGCAATATCTGATTCATGCTTTATATGAAGTGTTGTAATATTTTTTTCATCTATCTTCTTTTCTTTTTTTGAAGATTTTTTTCTAGTCTTTTTCTTAGGCATTTTAATCAAAAACTCCTATTGCAAATAAAAAAGTTAATAGCCAGAGAATAAACGCTGTTATTAAACTCGTTTTATTTTCTCTTGTTTTTTTAAAACTTGAGAGGATTCCTAATGTAAGAGTCATAATCCCAAGAGGGACAAATTTTAATGCTTCTATCATTCTATTAAACCTCCCAACAAAAGTAAAAAGTTTCCAAAACCAAAACTTATCTGAGCATATACATTTGAAGGATTAAGGATTAAAAAAGGTAGGGAAACAACATCTACAAATCCTGCAATAATTCTAACAACTAATCCTGTTTGTGCTTTTTTACCCACCATCTTTATTCTTGAATATATATTTTTCAGTATTTAAATATTTACTCCATTGGTCTTCCAGACATTCTGCTTCCATTAGCCCCGTTTCTTGAACCGCCTAATTCAGCAGGAAGAGATGCAAAACCTGCTCCAAACATCTCATAATTTGTCTGAGGAAGCATTAAACCATATCCTCCATAATAATCTCCATTCATCCTCATTGCTTCTGTCCAATAAGGACTTGGCTTATCTGCATAAAGAGGGGCTCCCAAGCCTTCTAATGCAAAAGGATGAGGAGAGGTTCCCATATGCTGAACCCATCCGCCAGCCTCGACAATTGTCCTCCCTTTAAAGCCTGCTTTTTCTAATTTTTCTAAAATCTCTTTAGTTGGAACATTGCCCATTCCCGGAGGAAGATGAGAGTCATAAAATCCAAAATTATCTGTTATATGAACATGTCCAACATGCTTTGCAATTGCTTCTGCTTCTTTAATAATATCTTCTGTTTCAAAGCCGTGCTTTCTTGCCATATTTAAATGGCCAATATCAAGAGTAACTTGAATAAGCTCATCAGCTTTTTTAGCAGCAAGCTCTTCACTAAATCCTTGTTTTTTTGCCTTTTCAATAAATTTTTCTTTTGTTTTAAGAACTAATTCATTTAACTGCTTACCATATGCAAAGGCACTTCCAGGATGAAAATTTTCAATTGAAAGCTTTGGAGCAGAATCTGGATTTTTCTTAAAAGAATCAAATACAACATTTGAAAAAGTTTCTGCAGATTTTTCAACAGCGAATTTTTCAACAGGCACATAAAGCTTTGGCTGAACTTGCTTAAGCCCTTCAAGCATTTTTTGAAGAGCCTTTGACTGCCTTTCTAAATCAAGTTGTGCCTGTAATCTTTCTTCCTCTGATTTCTTTTTATCAAAATATCCTAAATCTTTTTTATACTGCTCTGAAAGCTTTATTAATTTCCTCCTTTCTTCTTCAGATGAATATTGAAATGCTTTATTAAATAAAGCCCTCATTTGCATTGCTGTTTCCTTAAGATGCTCGTGTGCAGTCTGCACTCTTGCAATAACATCTCTATAAGGACCCTTAAAAGCATCTTTTAATTTTTCCCCTCCTTGAATGATATCTGGATAAACATCTTTTACAAGAGGGTAGTGGGTTTCAATAATCTGGTCTGCCTTGTCTTTTTGAAAAATTGCAGAAGATACAGCATTATCCCATTTAGTGTGATTTAATGCTTCCAGCTCTCTCTCTGGAGTATAAATTTCTCCTTCTGCGTCAAGAGTAAGAGGAATAGGCTCTTTTTCTTTTTCATCATAAGGTATTGGGTAAAATTTTCTCTCCCTTCTTAGAGGAGTTAATTCTCCTGTTTCTTGATTAATTGCAATCATTTGTTTTGTTTGGGGTTTTCCTTTGCCTATTTTTTCTAATTCCATTCCAGGAATATTTGATGCATGAATTGTTATTGGAACATGTCCTTTTGGGTCTAATTGGCGAGACCTTTCAAAAACAGACTGCAGTCTTCTTTCTGCAAGCTTTTGGTCTGACTCACTCCATCCTCCTTTTTCTGCAATTCCAGATGGCTCAATCATAGGAGCGTGAACAGAAACTTTTGCATTAGTTAATTTTGAAAGACGATTTATTTCTTTTAATTGCTCGTCAGGAATCTGCTCAAAAACATCTGGACTAAGTGTCCCTACTTCAATTGGAACAATTCCCTGATTTAAAAGCTGAGTAACATGCTGAATTTGATTTGCAGTATCTGGCTTTGCTGGAGCTCCAATATTTCCCGCAGGAATAGAATACCCAGTATAAGTAGAAGCTGTTTCAGGATTAAGAGAAGAATATCCCCCCTTATAGATATCACTAACTGACACCTCTTTTTTGTCTTCCATTTTATTTTTTAAAGAAGATGATTTGGTTTAAATAGGTTTTGAATTAAGCATCAAAAAATTCTCTTTTCATTTTTCTTTTTGATTCTTCAACATCAATTTCTGCGGAGACAGATTTTTCCTGATAATCTTGAAAATTTCCTTCTTGAACAGATGGTTGCTGGTAGCTTTCTCCAATAGTTTGGATTCTGCCTCTTGCCCCTGCAACAGGGTCTAAAAAAGGATTTTCTTCTGCATTGTCTTTGTCGCGTGCAGCACCAATTCCCTCATATCCTCGCAAGTCTTTTTCAGAAGAAGTTGTTTCTGTTCCAGACTCATAGGAGGTGTCAGAATCTTGAGAAGTTTTATAATCTCCTTTTTTATTAGAATCATAAGAAGCAGGAGAAGCAGCATTATATCCTGCAAAACTTTTTTTAGGAGAAATATGCAGAGGAGCTTGTTGTGCTTGCTCTTCTAAAGGTATCAATGCCCTTGTTGCATCAATTTGGTCTAATGAAGCTGAACCTTGATTTGGATAAAAGGGAAGCGCAACTTCAGAAGACTCATCCAATTCTTCATCATCTTCCAATACTTCTTCTAATTCAGAATCTTCTTCATCTTCTAATTCTTCCAAGGATTCGTCCTTTTCTTCATCTATCTCTTCAGTAAATTTTTCTTTAGCCTCTTTTTTTTGAGGTTTTTCTTTTTTTGTTCGTTTTTTTGGCATTATTTATAGAATATTAAGAAATATTTAAGTTTAATGTATAGCCAATAGTTTAAATATAACTTGCCATGCCATGTGCTTTTTTGTAAATATTAAAAATATTAAAGGTGGTATCAATTGCTTTTTCTGCTGCAAGAACCCGAAGATATTTTAATTCAGCCCAATCTTCAGGCCTTATTTCTCCTTGATAGCCTTTATCTTTTTTCTTTGAAGAAAAAAATCCCTTGAAAAATCCCTCTGATTTTTCTGAACTTTCTGAATTATAATATCCAATTAAAGCTAAAAAAGGATTTTTGTCTTCGTTAGAAGAGGACTTTTTCTCTTCTTTAGGTTTTTCCTGCTCTGATTTCTCATCTTCAGTCTCTCCAATAAATTCTTCAATATCTTTTTCAAGATTTTTTAAGCTATCTTCTGTTGCTCCTTGAATAAGCCTTAAAACATCATTTAAGTCAGATTTATCCATTGCTTCTTTTAATTTTTCAAGCTCGTCGTCATTTAGGGCATATGACTGAAAAGAAACATTTACCTTTCCAATAAAACTTCCTTGAGCTGGCACGGCAGTAAATGTAAAGTCAACAAGAGTGCAGGAATTATAGGCCCGCTTGTATTTTCTGTTTTTGAAATTTAACGGAAGGTCTCCTTCTAATGCTGCTTCTTTTGGATTAATAGGACGCTTTCCAAATAATGTTACTTCAAGCATAACACGATTAAATGCTTTTACAAGAGCAGCCTTGCTGTCAATATTTTCAGATTCTAAATCAGAAGCTGCAACTAAATACGGCTTTGCCCAGCGGGCATAAAGTTTTAAGCTGTTTACTTGGCTTTTTAAATAATTTCTTTCAATGTTAAATCTTTTTCTCAACTCTTTTTCTGATTCTTCAACCCATATTTGAAATTCTTTTATTCTTGGAAGCAAAATTCTTTTTACTCTTTCATTTAAATCAAGTCCTTCAGCCTGTTTTAAAGTATCTGCAGCCATAAATGCATCAAGCAAGGTTACAAATCCTGCCTGGCCTAATGCCATTGCTTTGATTGAAGTGTTTCCTTTTTGAATGTCAACTTTATCAAGCCAAATTTGCTTAAGTGCCAACAAAGCAGATTTTTTATCTTCTCCTTCGCTGTTATGATAATCGTCATAAGTTTTGAGTCTCATTTTAAAATCCCTTAAATCATAAACAATATTTAATACACTTCTTAGAATAGTGTTAATGTCTCCCATGATTTTAAATGCCTGTTGCTGGACAATTCCTTTTCTTTGGCCAACTTCCTGCCAGTGAGTAGAACCTGGAGAAGAAAAAAAGTTGTCAATAAGTTTCTGGGGCTTTAATCCCATATCCTTCATTAAATCAAGAATAAAATAATAAACTGGCTCAAGCCTGTCTGCATAAGATTCATAAAGGAGTTTATGTTCTGTATATGGTTTAGGTTTTGCTTTTTTTGCAGCTTCAACTATGCCTTGTTCTTTGATTAATCTTTTAAAATCCGATAGTTCTTTTTTCGCCTCTTCTTTATCTTCAGAAGTTTTATAATAAAGATCTGGATTAATTGCTGCAATTAGTTGAGGAATTGATGTTCCCATTTTTATATTAATCAGGAGAGATTAAAAAAGGTTTCTAATACAACTAAATTTAAAAATAAAGACTAATTAGGGTTATTATGGTGTTTTGGAAGAAAAAAGAGAAGGATGTTGTTGACCTTGGTGTGCTTTATGAAAGGCAAAAGAAGAAACTTGCTGAAATAAAAGAAGATTTGCAGGAAAGTTCTGGAGCGTCAAATTTTATAGCTTATCCTGCTTCAAGTTCGCCTTCAAGTTCAGTTTCTACAGATATAGGTGCTATGGGGTTTTTAGGAAATCTTGCAGGAGCAGGAACAGCAAATTCAACAACAGAATCAAGTTCAGAATATTCATCTTATGGTTCGAATGAAAGCCCTTCTACAATAGATTCTTTATCTGAAGAAAAAAGAAAAAGACTTGCAAAGAGATTGATGAATATTACTGCAAAACTTGAAGATTTGAGCAACCAGATTTATCATCTTCAACAAAGAATGGAATTAGTTGAGAAGAAGTTGGGGGGCTATTGAACTTATTCAAAAAACTTATAAAATTCTTTTTATTTTTTATTAAAATGCTGGAAGAAAAGAAATATGCTGAACAAATCACATATAATGCAGAAGAATCTTTGAACAGGGTTTATTTTAGCCCTGCAAGAATGAAGCATGAGTATTTAGAAACCTGCTTAAGAGATTTTTATGATTAAGCAAAGAGATTATTAACAACTTTTATTAATGCTTTTTTCTATTTATTTTTATGAAAAATCTAAAAATTAAAGCCAGAGCATATGCTCTAAAAAATGCAATTGCACATGAAGGAAAGGCGGTGCAAGGGGCAGTTGTTTCGGGACTTTTTGCAGAGGGATTAAAACCTGCCGAGATGAAAAAATACGGCAAAGAAATTTCGGAAATTGTTAAGAAGATTAATTCTTTATCTTTAGAAAAACAAAAAGAAGAATTTGAAAAACTCAAAGAAAATGTGCATGAAAGAGAAGTGAGAGAGGGTCTTCCTGAATTGCCAAATGTTTCAAAAAAAGGTGTTGTAATGAGATTTGCTCCTTCTCCATCTGGAGCCTTGCATGTGGGACATGCTTTAACAGCTTCATTAAATTTTGACTATATTAATAAATATGGAGGGAAATTTATTTGCAGAATTGAAGATACCAATCCAGATAATATTTATCCAAAAGCGTATGATTTAATAAAAGAAGATATCAAGTGGCTTACTAAGGGAAAGGTTGAAGTCGTTATTCAATCAGACAGAATGAATTTGTATTATAAATATGCTGAGAAATTAATAAAACAAGGCTACTCTTATGTTTGCACATGTTCTGGGGATAAATTTAGAGAATTTTCAAAACAGAAAAAAAATTGTCCTTGTAGAAAAAAGAATTTGAAAGAAAATCAGGCTGACTGGAAAAGAATGCTAGGCCAATCGGCATACCCCAAAGCTCGGAGTTCTGGGGCAAAAAAAGGATTTAATCCTGGAGAGGCTGTTTTAAGATTTAAATCAAGCATGAAACATAAAAATCCTGCAATGAGGGATTTTCCTCTTGCAAGAATTAATGAAACTCCACACCCAAGACAAAAGAAAAAATATCGGGTTTGGCCCCTGATGAATCTTTGCGTTTCTGTCGACGATATTGAAATGAAAATGACCCACATTATAAGAGCAAAAGAGCATAGGGATAATTCGCAAAGACAAAAGATGATTTTCAAGGCATTTGGAAAAAAATACCCTTGGGAGGCTTATCTTGGGAGATGGCATATTCAAGGAATGAGATTATCTGCAAGCCAAATTACAAAAGATGTTGAAGCGGGCAAATACTCTGGATGGGATGACCCGAAACTTCCAACCATACAAGCATTAATGAAAAAATATAAACCAGAAGTTTTTTGGGAAATAGCTGAACAAAGAGGGCTTAGTGAGGTTGATAAGGTAATTAATAAAGATGATTTTTTTGCATTATTAGATAAATTTAACAAATGACAATCTTTTTATAGTGAAAAACATTAGATAGAATATTATAAATGAATATGAAAGGAGGTTGAATATGAATACAAAAGGTATTTCAGGAGTAATCACAACTGTGCTTTTAATAACAGTGGCAGTGGTTGCTATTGGAATAGTTGCAATGGTTGTAATAAATATGGTCAATTCCAGCAAGGAGACAATTGATTACAGCCAAAAATGTCTTGGAGCAACCTTTAAGATAAAATCTGCTTCGCTTGACCCAGATACAGAAACTTGCAATGTTGTTATTGAAAGAGTTGCAGGAATCTCAACAGAAGTTGTTGATGGGATTTTGCTAACCGCCAATAATGACGCAGGCACTGAAACTGATTGGGATAGCTCAATTGCTTCTGTAGCAACAATTGAGGTTGATTGCACTGGAGTTGATTCTCTTGAAAGAGTTGATGCAAATGCCTATTTTATTAAGGATGATAGCGGAGAAAGGCATCTTTGCTCTGTATTTTCTTGGGAAAACCCTGCAGCTTAATTTATTTTGACCCCTTTATTTTTAGGGTCTTATTTTTTATTATTTTATAGACCTCATCGTTTTTTCTTATTTCAGGAAGCTTAATTCCAATTTCCTGCCCTTTAATTGCTTTTTCAACGGCCCGGTGATTTATCTCTATTCTTTTAACTTCTGCTTTTTTTAATCCAGTTGTATTCCCAATGATTATTATTTTATCTCCTACTTTTAATTGCGCAACAAGAAGAAGTTTGGCAACGTTTATTTTTTTAAAGTAATGAGTTATTTTACCCACAAAAACCTTTTTTTCTTTTGCAGCACTATGTTCTACATCTGAAAAATCTTTAGCAGAAGGTTTGCCTAAATAAAAACCTGTTGAGAATTTTCTATTATAGACTCTTTCTAATTCTTGCATTGATTGCTTTAATTCTTGTTTTGTTAGTCTCTTATCTAAAGCTCTTCTATAAATTTTTACAACTGCTTCAACATATCTCGGGTCTCTGTTTCTTCCTTCAATTTTAAATGAAGTTATTCCTGCTTTCTTCATCTTTTCAATAAAAGGCAAAGTGCAGAGATCTTTCGCTGAAAGAACCTTGTTATTTTCTATTTCAAGTTCATATCCTTCTTGTTTATCCTTTATAATATAACTTCTCCTGCAAGGATGAATGCATGCCCCCCGATTTGCTGAACGATTAAATAAAAACTGGGACATCAAACACCTTCCTGAAACAGCGACACACATTGCTCCATGGGCAAAAGCTTCAATATCAATTATTTTGGAGATTTTTTTAATTTGCTTTAAATTTAACTCTCTTGCAAGAACAATTCTTTCTGCTCCTAATTTTTTGTAAAACTTCGCTGTTTCTGAATTAGAAACTGATGCTTGTGTTGAGATGTGAAAAGGAATTTTATATTTTTTGCAAAGCTGAATAACTGACATATCCCAGCAAATTACTGCATCCACTTTTCCTTTTATTTGTTTAATTGTTTTTTCCAGTTCTTTTAATTCTTCGTCATAAACTATTGTATTGAGAGTCAAATATTTTTTTATTTTACTCCCACAGATTTGATTTATTTTATCCAAGTCTTTAATTGTGAAATTTTTTGCATTTGCCCTCATTGAGAATCCTTTTTTTAATCCAAAATAAACTGCATCTGTTCCGGCATTAATTGCTGTAATAAGCATTGGAAAATTTCCTGCTGGAGCCAAAAGTTCGTATTTTTTCATATTTAAAAATAGTCAATATCTTTAAAAAGGCTTTTGTAAAAGAATGGATATGTGTAAACCAAAAACAAGAGATGAAATTGTAAGAAAGACCTTGGGAGAATTTGCAGAGAATTGGTTTAGTGGAAGAAGATGGCAAAAAACAAGAATAGATTCTTTTGTCAGAGAATTTATTGGTAATGTAGGAAAAGACAAAAGTGCTCAAAGGGAATTATCTGAATATTATGGGCGTGTTAAAAGAAATTATCAATAATTTTAAATACTCATCATTTCTAAATATAATATGGCAATTAAACTAGGTTATTGTCGGCATCAATAGAATTGATAATATTCCTAGTTTTACTTCTTTCTTCAGAAAACCTTTAAAAGCATTTGATATGTTAATTAAATATGATGGCGGTTGTGGTATAATGGCTATTACGTGTGGTTGTGGTCCGCAAGAAGAGGGTTCGATTCCCTCCTTCCGCCCTTCAATAATTTAAAAGAGGAAAAATGAAACAAATAATTTTTGTCTGCAGACACAACAGATTCAGAAGCCAATTGGCTGAAGGGTTTTTTAATAAATGGAATAAAAACAAGAACATCAAGGCAAAGAGCGCAGGAATTTTTAAAGGGCTTCCTGTTGCGCCAATTGTTAAAAAAGTTGCAAAGGAGTTTGGGATAAGAACTGGAAAAACAAAAACAATTGATGAAAGGGATTTAATTAATGCAGATTTATTTGTAATTGTTGCAGATAATATTCCAAAGAGTTTGTTTAATAGAGCAAAAAAATTAATAGTTTGGAAAATACCCGATACAGGGCAAGAGAATCTTGAAAGAATTCGTGAGATTGCAGGAGATATTAATAAAAAGGTTGAAAAACTAGTAAAAGAAATAAAATGAAAAGTGAATTAATCAAGGGATTTAGGGACTTTACAGGAGAAGAAGCAATAAAAAGAGAAGCAATTAGAGAAGTTTTAGTAAAGACTTTTGAGAAATATGGTTTTGAACCAGTTGAAACTCCCATAATTGAAGATAGAAAATTTGTTGAAGGAGACAACCAAAACGACGAAGCTGTTTCAGATATTTACAGACTTGAAGACAAAGGAAAGAGAAAACTTGCTCTTAGATATGAATTTACATTTCAGCTAAAAAGATTAATGCAAAATAAAAAACTCCCTTTCAAGAGATATCAAATCGGACCTGTTTTCAGAGATGAACCTGTTTCAGAAAACAGATTAAGGCAGTTTACACAAGGTGATATTGATGTTGTCGGCATCTCAGAAATTTCTGCAAGAGACGAGGCAGAAGTTATCTCTACAATCAATCAAGCATTAAAAGAGATTGGGATAGAGCCCATTATTTTAATTAATAGCAGAGAATTAATAGATGAAATTTTAGAAGAGCAAAAAATAAAGGAAAAAGACAAAGAGCAAGTTTTAAGAGAAATAGATAAATTTGACAAGCTTCCTGAATCAGAAATAAAAAAGAATCTTAAAAAATATAATGCAGAAAAAGTTTTAAGCCAAATTAAAAAAGGAGAAAAATATTTTGATAAATTTGAATCTTATAAAAAAATTATTTCATTAATAGATTATTGCAGAACATATGGAGTTGAAGTAAAGTTCTCCCCAACAATTGTAAGAGGATTAAGTTATTATGATGGGATTGTATTTGAAGTTAAGACAAAAAATGCAAAAGAAACTATTTGTGGAGGAGGAGCATATACTTTTAACAATATAAAATGCTTCGGATGCAGTATTGGGCTTGAAAGAGTTTCGAGTTTGTCAAATTTGAAGTTAAATAAAGAAAAATATTTAATTGTTTCACTTGAACAAGACAGGCCTGCAATTAAACTTGCCCAGAATTTAAGGAAAAAAGGAAACAGGGTTTCAATGTTTTATGGAAAACCTTCTAAGGCAATGGAATATGCCAACTCTTATAAGATTAAAAAAGTTGTTTTTGTTGGAGAAAGAGAAGTAAAAGCAAAAAAATTCAAAGTCAAAGACATGGATAGTGGAAAAGAAAGTGTATTGAAAGTATAAGGTTTAATGTAAAAAACTTTAAATATTAAAAAATAAAATTAATAAAATGGCTAAAGATGATGCCGGTTATCAGGCGCAATATAGACAAAGGCAAAGACAAACTAAAGGTCAAGAGAGGAAGAATGTCCAAATAGTTTTAAAACCTGGAACAAACCCGCTTTTGCCAAATGCCTCTTTAGTTAGTCAGCTTTCTCCTGAAGAAAGGTTTATTGATAAAATGGGCGGTCTTGAAGAATATTGGTTTGAAAATAGTGGAAAAAGAATCCATGCAGGAGATGATAGGTCCATAAAAGGACAGAGATTATAATTAAAACAAACAAAATTCTAAAATCAAATTTTTATTTCTAACTTCTGGATGAAAAAGTGTTCCATAGAGGGGTTTTTGATTATGTTTTATTGCTTGAGGTATTTTTGAATCTGTAAATTTAGTAAAGTTCTTGGGCAAATCAAAATAATTATTATGTAATTCATAAACTTCTTTTTTATTTTTTAATCCTAAAAATTCTTTTTTGAAATTTAATGTTTTTAGGCCAATTTCCTGCCGGTGTTTTAGTTTTGCTTTAAAAATCTTTGAAATTATCTGCATTCCAGAACAAATTCCTAAAATTGGCTTATTGTAATTTTCTATCCACTTAAAATAATCTATATTTTTAAGAAAGTGATTATCTTTTAAAGATGTCCCGCAGATTATTATTTTATCAGCATTTTTTAAGTCTTGTTTTTTTAAGTCTTTATAATGGGAAGTAAAAAATTTTATTTTATTGTTTTTTAAAATATTTTCAATTGACCTTACAAATTCTAATTCATGAAAAGATTCTTTATTTGTTTTAATTAAAAGAATTTTCATTTTAGTTTTACCTCCATTTTCCAAGAATTATTTTTTCCAGTTATTTTTTTGTCAATTATCTTTAGAGAATTAGAAAAAAGAGGGCAGTTTAAGACAAAGGTTTCAAATTCTCCCCCCTCTCCTGCAGGATTGATTTTAAATTTTTCTTGAAGTAATTTTATTTCATGAATAAATTTTTTGTCAATTTTTCTTCCAAGCAATGAGGGGTTTAGAGGATAAGCTGCAACAGAAGTTACAATAACTTTAAATCCATTTTTAATTAAATCATTTAGCAATTCTAATTGAGGCTTTTGCCATAATGGATTAAAACATTCTAAATTTAATTTATCGCAAATTTTTTGTATTCGTGAAGCTTGATAGCAAGACTCAATTGCTCCAGTTACAATTCCCTGAATATTATACTTTTGTTTTGCTTTTTTTATGGCTTTTTCTAAATCTTTTAATTCTTTTTCCTTTTCTCCTTTTGTTTTACAGGCAAGCAGAGAAAGGCTCATTGACTTTGCTTGTTTTTTTGTTTTTTCAACACAGGGAGTATGAAACATGTAGCTGTCTTTATTTTTAGAATAAATTGTAATTGCACAAACAAGTTCATGCCCTGCTTGTTTTGCTAAATATGCTGCATACAGAGAATCTTTTCCCCCAGACAAAAGAAATGCCAATTTCATAAATTATTTATAGTTTGAATTCTTTTAAATGTTAATGTCTCTTAAAACCACGGAGATTCAGGCAGGAAACCCCATAGTTACTTCTGACGAGGATGAAGTTATTTATGTTGAAAAAAGCAGAGAATTAGCATTGGCTGTTTTTGGAAAATCAGGAAGAAAAATAAAAAGAGGCTTATTTGATATACATCTTGCAGGAGGAAAATTCGGTCCTGGAAACAAGCGAAGACTTACAAGATTTTTAAATCAAATGAATGATAGTGAAAGAGTTTGGGCTTTTTATGCCTCTTTAGCACATAACCATATAAAGGGGGAATTAGAAAAATGGCTTGAAGAAAAGGGCATTAGAGAAATTCAAAGTGATTTAAAAGACAGATTGTTTATGGAAGAAATTACATCAAAAGGCATTTATGTTCATAGAAGAAAAATTATTGTCTGGCATAATAATTACAGAGGAAGATGTATTTATCAATATGAAATAAAAGTGAGAATTTAAAATTTATTTAGTTTTTTCAAGTTCTAATTCTTCAAGCTCTTCTTTTAAATCAGCAAAAGGGTCTTCATTATGCTTTAAAAATATTTTTTTAAGCCAGATATCTATTTCTTCAAAATGCTCTGGCTGGTCAAGCCATATTTTATTATTATTCTCTAACTGAAGCAGGGGATAAAATGCAAGAATTCTTTGTTCTTTATCTTCTCCAATAAATTCAGTGTAGGAAATTTTTTTTGTATTATTTGATTCAAAGTGATTTAAAAGTTTTTGATGAATTTCCCTTATTTTATCTTTGATATTAATTGTTTTCTTGGGCAAAGAAATAGCTGATTCCCGAAGAGCATTTTTGTTTATGATTTCTTTTTTAATTCTCCTGTTTTCTGTGATAATTGCCTTATTTAAAGCTTCCATTAATTCTTCTAATGTAACTTTTTTAAAACGAGGCATTGGGCTTTTTGGAACAAGCTCTGGAAGTTCCCCTTCAAGTTCAAGCTTTTCAAAAGTTTTTTTAGGCTCTTGCTCTTTTCCAAAGAGTATCTCGTCTATTGATTTAATAAAGCGGTTTAAAAGAATCTCTGATTTAATTCTCAAAAGAAGCGACGCCGCTAAGAGAACTTTGCTGGAAACAAAAAAATCTGCTTTTTCAAGCTGTTCTATTTTTTCAAGATATTTATCTGTTAATAGAGTAATGTTTATGTCCCAAGGGTCAAGTTGCTCTGTATTAATTAAATCATAAATCATTTCCTGCCAACCGAGCTCTCTTCCAAATAAAAGGTCATGAACTTGCTCTTGATTTACAGAAGGGGAAGTATGTTTAACCTCTTTTTCCATAAATCAATTAGAATTAAAGATTATTTAAAGTATATGTTGGGAAATTTTATTTATAGTAACTACTCCTTATAAAAATGTAGTGACTAACAAAATTATTTATTTATAAACAAGTGTTACCATTTAAAGTGGGGAAACTGCTGTCATTTTTTAAGAGTAACATTAGCGAAAGGTTTAAATAGTAGTAAAGTGTCTATATTATATCACCTCTTTTTACCCAGGATAGAGGTTTTAGGTAACTATTTGATGTCTAAAACATCTATCCCACGGGTTTTAAAAAAATTGATTATTTAGAATAATTTACACTCTTTCTTTAATCTCTTTTTTGAATCTTTTTAAGCTTCTTTTTTTACTGGCTCTTTGCCTTCAAACTCGCTATAATGGCATTTACCACAATATTTTCTTCCATTGCTTTGCATTAAAAAAATTCCTGGACCGCAACGAGGACAAAATTTTGCATTCAAAGTAATCTTGTCCCCTTCAATTTTATATTTTGAATATTTCTTGCTTGTTGGTTTGTTCTTTTTTGGCTTTTTTCCTTTTTTTTCCTTTCCTGCCATTTTATTCTTTTTTCTCCTCTTTTGATTCTTCTTTTATCTCTTCTTGCTTTGGTGCTTCAGATTTTGATTCTACTGATTCCTTTGAGTCCTCGTTAGAGGTCCCCCCTGGAGGTTCTTGCTGGGGCTGAGCAGGAGCACTACTTTCAACTCCTTCAGTTGCCTTTGCCGCATCTTCAGCAGCTTTTGCCTCTGCTTCTCTTTGTTTTTTTGTTTTTACTTCAGCAAAATCTTTTGCTTCTTTAGATTCATATAATTGGGCAACAAGCAAAAACTCTCTTGCTCCAAACCTTCCTTCAATAGTTTCAATAATTATATTTTCTTCTGCAACGGAATATTTTTTAGAAAGCGCCTTAGCCACCTCTTGTTTGCTTGGACAAACTTCTGCTTTAATTGTCCCTTCAATTTCTTTTCTCTTAAAAAGAGGGTTGTCTTTTTCTATTACAATATTAAATTCCATTATCGTGTTTTAATGGCATAATTGCCTTTTTGTTTAAGATTTATTTTTTGAGCAATTTCTGATTTTTCTGGGTCAAGAATTACAATTCTTCCTTTATAATTATCTGTATTTTCTTTAGCTCCACATTTAGGGCATTTATCTTCTGTCTCATAAATTGTGTTGCAAATTTTGCATGCTTTGTTTTTAGGCATTTTCAGAACCCCCAAATCTTCCTTCATATATTTTTCTATCTAAACAGTTCTCAACGTCACAGGCATTTTTATAAACAGCTCTAGGAGAGTTATTTAAAATTTCATATGCTTTGCAGTTTCCTTCACCACAATCTCTTAAAAGTTCAAAGAATAAACATTGGCCTATAGAAATTAAAGTATTTGAAGAGACCATTATTTCTTTCCTCCTTTATCTGCTCCTTTTGCTGCAGCTTTTTCATTTGCTTTTGCAATTTTAGCAGCTTCTTTTTCTTTTTTTGCTTGGTCTTCTTTAATCCATTCAAGCTTTCCTAATCCTGGCTGTCTCATTGTCAAGCCAATTTTTGGTTCATCTCCTTTATGAGAAATTGCTACAATTCTTGCCAAACATAAATCCCCTACTTTTAAAGCTCTTTTTGATTGTTTTCCTGACAAAGAATTTTCTTTACTAAAAGAGACATAGTCATTCATTGTTTGAGAAATATGGATCATTCCTCTCATTGCTCCCATATCAATAAATGCCCCAAAATTAGTGATTTCTGATATTGTCCCATAAACAAGCTCCTGCAGTTCTGGTCTCCAGGTGAGTAATTTAAATTTGCAATTATAATAAGCAGCTCCGTCGCCAGGGATTAAAATTCCTTCTCCTACTTCCAGAACTTCTATTACTGCAATTGCCATTCCAAACTCTTTTTCATATTTGAAATTATATGTCTCTTTCAGCTGTTTTTCAACTGCTTCTTGTGTTGGAAGTCCAAATAGCTTTGGTTCAACCCTTACATGGTCTTGAATCATAGTTTCATAGAACATTTTCTTAAAAAACAGAGTAAAAGTGGTTTAAAAAGCTTATCCTATATGACCTCTAACCTTTTTCTCCCCCTAATTATCATTTTTCTTGATTTAATATTTTTTTGCAAATCTTTATCAAGAGTTGCAATAATTATTTTTGGATGCTCTTTTGAATATTTAATTATCTCTTTATCAACATAGCCTCCTTCAAAAAGCAATGGAGTGTATTTATTTTTCTCAATTATTTTTAATGCAAGTTGTGCATTTGCCCTTGAGATTTTATTTTGATTCTTGTCATCAGAAATATTTTTTAATTCCTGCAAAACTTGTTTTGGAATAATAATTTCTGCTCCTATTTCATAAATCTCTTTAAAGAAATCTATTTTTTGCTTTATGCAGGTTATTATAAAATTTGTATCAAGCAATACTTTTTTCATAAAAAAAACAAGAAAGGGAAGTATAAAAATCTAAGGCTTAAGAACAAAATTCTATTTTATCGCCTCTGGGATCTATCCAAGAATCATGATTTTTAATTAATTTTGAAGAAGGAATGATAGATTTTACTTTCCCATTTTCACAATGAATTGTAACATCAATACATTCTTTTTTAAGATTGCAAATTGCAGTAGTCCAAGTGTAATTTTTTGAAATATTCTCAACCAATTCTTCATTTTGTTGTTCAATTACTTTTACAGTAAAAATAAAATTATTTTCCAGTATTTCGGATATGAAAGAAATTAAAATAATTATCATAATTGTTAGGGGTTTCATTTAATTTTGTTTGTTAAAGGAATTTTTAAACATGTTGAAAGATTTATTAACCATAAAATATATTTTAGAATATGGTAGTTG
Source organism: archaeon (assembly GCA_024278335.1). Classification (GTDB taxonomy): domain Archaea; phylum Nanobdellota; class Nanobdellia; order Pacearchaeales; family GW2011-AR1; genus JAJRTJ01. The sequence continues at coordinate 80,233 of JAJRTJ010000001.1, read as the reverse complement.
AGGTGAGAAATGTCTTGCGTATTCTTCGAGAGACTGCTGATGCTCTTGAAGCAAAGGACGGAGACAAACTTAGAAAATTGAGCAATCAAACAATTCATTCTGTATCTCTTGTTCAAGATCCAGGAAATATTGCCGTTGCAGTGATTGTTTATTCACTTAGCAAGATTATAGAAAGAGAAAAATACCACAAGTTAGAAGGGTGGGATGAATTTTATAAGACAATTCTTAGTGCATTAGAAAAGGCAATTGAAAATTTAGAAAACAAAAATGAAATTGCATTTAAAGAAGATATTAAAAAAATCCGAGAAGCAATTTCAAAAATTTCTGGAGAGCTGAAAAAATATATTGAAGATATTTTTAGAAAAGCAAAGATTAACAAAGCATCAAAAATTTATGAGCATGGGATTTCAATGGAGCAGACTGCAAGGATTCTTGGGATTACATTATGGGAGCTTGCGAATTATTCTGGACAGAAAGAACTTTCAGATGTTTCAGAAAACAAAACTCTTAGAGCAAAAGACAGAATAAAAATTGCAGAGGAAATATTTAGATGAAAATAAGAAAAACTACTTTGAAAGATGTTAATGCAATTGCAAAATTAGTGAAAACAGAATTTAATAAAAAACCTTATAATGATGGCTGGACTGACTTCACATCTCAAAAGGCAGTAAGAAGTTTTTTGAAAAAGGGCCTGGGATTTGTTGCAACTGAAGGAAATAAAATTATTGGTGCGATTATTGCTAATGAAGAGCCTTATGCTAAAGGAACTTATTGGGAAATTCAAGAACTTGTTGTAGGAAGGAAATTTCAAAGAAAAGGAATTGGGAAAAAGTTAGTAGAGCGATTAGAAGATTTTGCTAAAAAGAAAAAAGTTGCTACAATATATTTTAGCACACATAAAAAATCAGAAGCATTTAAATTTTACAAAAAGATGAAATACAGTGTAAGCAAGGATATGGTTATTATGGGAAAAAAGATAAAATGATACCGTCAATAAAACCAGAAAATATTGAAGAAGGGGAAAAAATAGAAAAGGCAATTATCTTTGATTCAGGAGCTTTAATTAGTATTGCTATGTAAAATCTTTTAGAAGAGCTTGAAAAATTAAGAGAAAATTTTCATGGAAAATTTTTGATTACCCATGAAGTTAAAAGAGAAATTATTGACAAGCCATTAACAATAAAAAGATTTGAGCTTCAAGCAATGATGCTTGAAAAACTGCTGTCAGAGAAGGTGCTGGAACTTCCAGAATCAATTGGTATTAAAGACAGAGAGATTAATGCTGAAACAGAAAGATTTGTCAGTCTTGCAAATTCTATTTTTGAGAGCAGGGGAAGGGGGGTTAAAATTTTAAGCAAAGGAGAATCGTCATGCCTTGCACTGAACAAAATTCTTCAGAACAAAGGAGTAAAAAGTGTAATTGTAGTAGATGAAAGAACAATCAGAATTCTTGTTGAAAAGCCAGAGAATTTAAAGAATCTTATGGAAAGAAAACTTCATCTAAGAATTAAAATGAGGAATGAAAATTTTAAGGAATTTAAAAATTTTAAGTTTATCAGGTCTGCAGAATTAATGTATCTTGCATATAAAAAGAGATTAATTGATTTAAAAAAAGGAGATGTTTTAGATGCATTACTTTGGGCTCTTAAATCTCATGGATGTGCAATTACTTCAGATGAAATTGAAGAGATTAAGAGATTGGGATGAAAATCAATCAATAATTTTAAAAACAGAATTTTCCTAATCTAAATAATGAGGTTAGATTACTCTTTAATTGTGGCAGGAATTGCTCTGCAGTTTCTTTCTCTTAAAGGCATAACTGGATGGACAATTGGTTCTGGGAATAGTTTTGGAATTGTTTCAATTATTGGATTGGGCTTGATGATTGGAGGGATTGTTTTGTTTATGGCAAGAAAGAGTCTTGAGGGTAAACTTCCAACAAAGACAAATAGGGGATTGAGAGTTAGATGGGCAAATAAATTCCTTAAGGGGATTAGAAGCAGGGGAGATGTCAGGAGAATAGCAGAAACAATCAAAAAAATCGGAGAAGGTGGTCCAAAAGAGGAATTTTTAAGTCATGAAGACCATTATAGCAGAAGGGTTGATAAAGGATCAAGGGTTCATTATACTTATAAAAATAATGAGGTCCATCTCTTATTTTATGAACCTTCTTCAGAACACTGTAAATGAATTTCATCTATAAATCCTCTGCAAGAAGAACATCTGACTTCTAAAGAAGAAGCATCTTCATGAATCTCATCAAAATCATTAAAACGATATTCCTTTTGTTCTAAAAGGAGAATAACCCTTTCTTTTTCCAGATTTTCACTAACGCAGTCAAAATATTCTTCATCAAAGGAATTGCATTTTCTCCTATTTTTTTCAAGTAATCTTAAAAAAGAGATATCGCTTTCATCCAATTCTTCTGGAGTTTCTAAAAGAGATTCACTTCTCATTTGAGAATAGATTTTTTCTGCTTGTTTTACTCTATTTCTCAATTCTCTTAAATTTTGCAATTCAGGACAATGACAATATTTTGAATCATTCATATAAATCTAGTTGTTTATTTATTTTTAAATGTTCTTAATCAACAATTTTAAAAACAAGATATTTCTTAGTGTTTTATGGGTGCGTAGTATAACGTTATTATATTCGGCTCCAGCCCGGAAGACAGGGGTTAGACTCCCCTCGCGCCCATTCCCAGACTATGCAGTTGTCTTTGTTTATTTAAACCCGACAATTGTATGACATAGTAAAAAACATCCATAAACTTTATATACTTGTATGAAATTCTATTCATATGTATAAATCAACATACCATATTTTTTTCAGCAACCTTGCAAATCCTCTTAGGATAAAAATCATTTCTTGTTTAAAAGAAAAAGCAAGAAGTGTTTCTGAACTCTCACAAAAAATTGAGGAAGAACAAAGCAAAGTTTCGCATGCATTGGCTTCTCTTAAATCATGCAACATTGTAGAAGCTGAACAAAAAGGGAAGCAGAGAATCTATTCTTTAAACAAAAAGACAATTCTGCCTATTCTCAAATTAATTGACAACCATGCCCAAACATTTTGCGGAAGTAAATGCGTATCTTGTGAGATTTGCGTATGATGAAAGAAATATATTTAGATAATGCAGCAACGACAAAAGTAGATGAAAAAGTTGCAGAAGTGATGGAGAAGTATCAGACAGAAGAATATGGAAATGCCTCTTCAACTCATTTAAAGGGGGAGGCTGCGCGAAGAGCAATTGAAGAATCTCGGGAGATTGTTGCTAAATCAATTGGTGCAAAATACAAGGAAATTATTTTTACTGGTTCTGGAACAGAAGCCAACAACACAGCAGTTAAGGGATTATTTTTTGAAATGAAAGACAAAGGAAAGAACCATATAATCACAACAAAGATTGAGCATGATTGTATTTTAAATGCCTGCAAATGGATTGAAAGCCAGGGGGCAGAAATAACTTACCTTGATGTTGATGCATATGGTTTTGTGAATCCTAAAGATATTGAGGTTGCAATTACAGACAAGACTTTTTTAGTTTCTGTTATTCACGGAAACAATGAAATTGGGACAATTCAGGATTTGGAGAAAATCGGCAAAATCTGCAGAGAAAAAGGAGTTTTATTTCATACAGATGCTTGCCAGAGTTTTACAAAAGTTGCAATTAATGTAAAAAAGCAGTTTATTGATTTAATGACTTTAAATGCACATAAGATTCACGGACCAAAAGGAGTCGGAGCTTTGTATATCAGGGAGGGGATTAGTATTACTCCGTTGCTTCATGGCGGGGGGCATGAATTTGGGTTGAGAAGCTCTACGGAAAATGTTGCTGGAATTGCTGGCTTTGCAAAAGCGATTAAAATTGCTTCTCCAAGAGAAGTAAAAGTTATGTATAAGTTAAGAGATTATTTTATTAAAGAACTCTTGAAAATTCCTAAAGTTAATCTAAATGGAGCAGATGGGAAAAACAGACTGTGCAATAACATTAATGTTTGTTTTAATAATATTGAAGCTGAATCTGTTGGAAGCTTTTTGAATGTTGAGGGAATTTTTACTTCTGTTGGTTCTGCGTGCTCATCTCACAATCTTGAACCAAGCCATGTTTTACTTGCTTTGGGTAAGACTCCTTTAGAGGCAAACTCTTCTGTAAGAATTTCAATCAGCAAATATACAACAAAAGAAGAGATTGATTATGCACTTGAAAAAATTAAAAAAGCCGTTGAGAGGTTGCGGAAGATTAGTCCGTTGGCTTAGAAAATGAAAATAACAAAGAACACAAAAATAGGGAAAATCCTTGAAGAAAAAGGGGAGAAAGGCATAGAAGTTTTAATGGAGGTTGGTATGGGCTGTGTTTATTGTCCAATGGCACAAGAGGAAACTCTTGAACAAGGTTGTTTAGGGCATGGTTTGTCAAAAAAAGAAGTTGAAAAGATTGTTAAGGAGTTGAATAAAGAATGAAAATACACTATGCAACATTGCAAGATAGGGAAGAGACAATGAAATTAGTTAGGGGGCTTTATTCTAGAGGGTCTCCAAAAAGTGTTGTTGAGTGGGAGAAGCAATATTCTAAACTTATAGAAAATACTTTAGTTGTAGAAGAGAGAAGAAAAATTATTGCTTATTTAATGTTCTTGTCTGAAAAAAATTCTCTTTGCATTTGTGATTTATATGTTCTTCCTAAATATCAAAGAAAGGGCATTGCTTGGGATTTATTAAAAAAAACGGAAAAGATTGCAGGAAAGAAAATACTACTTGTTGGTGTTCGAAAAAAAGACTATCCTTCAAGAAAACTTTACAAAAAGTTTGGATTTAAGTTTAAAGAAAAAAAGAAAGGAGCAAGAGATTCAGAGGTGTGGGAGAAATGAAAACCAACACATTATATTCAAAAAAATTAATGAAACGATTTACAAATCCAAAATTTGTGAAGAGATTAAAAAAACCTGATGCAGTTGGAGAAGTTGGAAATATGAAATGCGGGGACATTATGCATCTTGAAATTAAAGTTAAAAACCACGAGATTTCAGATATTGGATTTCAGACTTTTGGGTGCGGAGCTGCTATTGCTACATCTGATGTTGTTTGTGAATTAGCAAAAGGGAGAACTTTAGCAAAGGCAAAAAAGATTTCAAAAAATGATATTGTAAAAAAACTTGGAGGAATGCCCCCAATAAAAATCCACTGCTCTATCTTGGGAATTCAAGCTCTCAAAAAAGCAATTAAAAATTATGAAGAGAATCAAAAAGGAGGTAAATCTAAGTAAAATGAATCGACAAATAATAGACATGATTGAATATCCCGAAGGGGGAATTTTATCAAAAGAGGTTCTGAAAAATGATGAAGTAGATGTTACTTTGTTTTGCATGGCTTCTGGAAAAGAAATTGGCGACCATACTTCTACAAAAGCTGGAACAGTCTATGTTTTAGAAGGAGAAGGAATTTTTAAATTAGAAGGAGAGGAAATTAAGATGAAGCCAGGAGTATTTATTTACATGAATGCAAATGCGCTTCATTCATTAAAGGCAAAAGAAAATACTGCTTTTTTATTAACTTTGTTTAAATGAAAAGAAAAATAATTAAAATCAGCGAAGAAAAATGCAACGGATGTTCTCTTTGCATTCCAAACTGCCCAGAAGGAGCCCTTCAAATAATAGACGGAAAAGCAAGATTAGTCAGTGATTTGTTTTGCGATGGCTTAGGTGCATGTGTTGGGCATTGCCCTCAAGGAGCAATTGAAATAGAAGAAAGAGAAGCAGAGGCGTATGATGAAAAAAAGGTAATGGAAAATATTGTAAAACAAGGAGAAAATACAATAAAGGCTCATCTAAAACATTTAAAAGAACACGGGCAAATAGAGTATTTAAATCAAGCTAAAGAATTTTTAAAGGAGAAAAATATTGAAATTGATTTTAAAGAAAAGCAATTTTCTTGTCCGGGGTGTATGGAGATTAAACCCAATGAAAATTCTGAATTAAGTCAGTGGCCAATTCAACTTAGCCTTGTTAATCCAGAAGCACCATATTTTCAAAACAAAAAATTACTTATTTGTGCAGACTGCGTTGCATTTGCATATAAGAATTTTCACGATGATTTTTTGAAAGAAAAAAGTCTGGTTATTGGATGTCCAAAATTAGATGATAAAGAATTTTATAAAGAAAAGCTTAAAGAAATTTTTTTAAAAAATAATATAAAGGAAGTTAATATTTTAATAATGGAAGTTCCTTGCTGTTTTGGATTAAAGATAATCGTTGAGGAAGCAGTAAAAGAATCTGGCAGAAAAATTGAATTAAAAGCAGAGGTTATTAAGATAAATGGAAAATAAACATGTTGGGGGATTGATTATAGGAATTGGAATTGTTATGGGCTTTATTGTTTGGATTTTTAATTATTCTCTTAGAAAAATTGTTGGGACAACTTGCACACACCAATGCACAATGTATGACACAATTAAAATACAGACATGGGTAAGTTTTGCTGTTGTTGCAGTGATAATTATTATTGGAATAATGATTATGAATACAAAACCAAAGGAGAAAATTATTATCAAGAAAATCAGAGAAAAATCAAAGAAAGACTTAATTGATTTAAGTCAATTAGATAAAAATGAAAAAACAGTTGTTAAAATGCTGCAAAAAGAAGGGGGGATGTTTCAGGCAGATATTGCAGAGAAATTAGGAATAGGCAAAGTTGGAATGACTCGCTTACTTGATAAGCTGGAGGCAAAACAGATTATTGAAAGAAAAAGAAGGGGAATGAATAATATTGTTGTTTTGAAATAATGAAAAACAAAACAATAACCCCTGTGATGAAAATTTTGTCTAAAAAATATACTTCTAGTTCAAACACAACTTTGAATCGTATGCGAAAGCGTCCAGATGCTTTTAAAGTTCTTATTGCATGTTTGCTTTCTCTTAGGGCTCGGGATGAAAACACTGAAAAAGTTTCAAAACAACTTTTTGAAGTTGCAGATACTCCAGAAAAAATCCTTGCTCTTTCAACAAAAAAATTGGAAAAGTTGATTTTTTCCTCAGGACATTATAAGAAAAAAGCCCAGACACTAAAGCATGTTTCTCAAGAACTTTTGAAAAGATTTGATGGGAAAGTTCCAAAGACCCGTGAGAATCTTATGTCTATTAAAGGAATTGGACCAAAAACTGCAAACATTGTTTTGGCTTTTGCTTTTGGAGAATGTGTGATTCCTGTTGATACTCACTGCCATAGGATTCCAAATAGATTAGGATGGGTTAAAACAAAAACAGCAGAAAAGACCGAGGAGGAATTGATAAAAATCTTGCCTAAAAAATATTGGGGGGAGTTTAATGCAATCTTTGTTCAATTTGGAAGAGGGACTTGTCAACCGATTTCTCCTTGGTGTTCAAAGTGTCCTGTTAAGAAATATTGTAAGAAAGTTGGTGTTGGGAGGAGTAGATGAAACTAGTTTCTCCAAAGTAATTATAAGGAATATTTTTATGAAAATTTTATGAAAAAGAGTTTTATGATTCAGGGAATGACTTGCAATTCCTGTGCACAAAAAATTGAAGATGCGCTAAAAGACAAGGTTAAGAACATTTCCATTAATTTTGCAAAAGAAACAGCAGAAATTGAATTTTATCCTGAAAAAATCTCTGCAAAAGAAATTGAACAAATTATAAAAAATGAAGGTTATGGAGTAGAAAATAAAAAAAATAAGGAGATAAACAAAAAAAACATTATTGCTTGGATTATTTTTGGAATTAGTGTCTTATTGCTTTTATTTATTCTTTACAAAATAACTGGATAAATAAAATTTCCTGAATTTAATCTTGACTCTCAAAAAACTTCCCTATTCCTGTTATTTTTTGCAGGTCTTTTAACAGGTTTTCACTGCATCTCAATGTGCGGGGGATTTGTAATTGGATATACAACCAAGAATGCTCAGCAGGGGCATAAAGGATTAAAACAGCACTTTGTCTATGGGGGTGCAAAGGTTATTTCTTATTCTGTTATTGGGGGGATTTTTGGGTTGATTGGGGGAGCATTTGCTTTTAGTGTTGGACTTCGTGCAGGGGTTGCCATCTTTGCAGGATTATTTATGATTGCTTTTGCTATGAGTATACTGGGTATTAGCTTTTTCAGACATTTTCAATTTAATCCAAAGTTATTGGACAAATGGGCTTCAAAAACAACCAACAATGCCAAGGGTTTTTACAAAGCCCCTTTTATGACTGGAATACTCAGTGGATTGTTTATTGCATGCGGACCCTTGCAGGCATTATATTTATATGCGGCTGGAACAGGAAGTTTTTTGGGGGGATTTTTATCTTTAGGGGTATTTGGAATTGGAACCCTTCCTGTTTTGATTGGATTCGGCAGTTTAACCTCAATAATTAGTCGTAAAGCAACTAAAAGAATTTTAAAAATTACAGCAGTTTTTGTTTTAATTTTAGGATTGATTATGCTGAACAGAGGGCTTGTTTTAAGTGGGGGGGGTTATGATATTACAAGTATTATTGAAAAAATAAAAGGGGCAGAAGAAATTTCTCAAAACATTATCGTTGATTCAGGGGGTTATCAAGTTATTGAAATGAAAGTTGACAAAAATGGCTGGACTCCAGACAGATTTGTTTTGAAAAAAGGAGTTCCAGTAAAATGGAAAATTTATGGAAATGAAATAACCAGATGTAATAATGCAATTCAAGTCCCAAAATTAGGATTAAAATTTAATATAAAAAAAGGAAAGCAAGTGATTAAATTTACTCCAAATAAAGAAGGGATAATTTCATGGAGTTGTTGGATGGGAATGATTCCTGGAATATTTATTGTTACAAGTAATGGATCGGTTACAGATTTGCAAATAGAAGAGGCAAACAAAAAGGTAGCACCTTCAGGAAGCTGTGGAGGAAGGTGCGGGAGGGGATGTGGGGGTAGTTGTGGAAGTCCTAGCTGTGGAAGGTAAAATCAATTATTGAATAGGAAATTGTAACTAACATTGCGATTAAGAGAAGTAAATCCGCAGGATTTATTTCCCCGAACTTTTCCTCTGGAGCGGAATGGAATGAAGCGACGAGCTGAAAAGTGAGGGCGTAGCGAACTGCAAGTGAGCAGAGTTTTAATCGCTGTTAGTAGAGTTTTTTCGCAGAAAAAACCGAGCCAGAATGCAATGTCCCGAAGGGCTGGCGAAGAGTAAAAATCAATTTTCAGAGGGGAAAATTAATAATGCGTGTGCGTCTAGAAAACTTATTAAATGATTATATCTCTTTATTAAAAAGAGGTAAAATGTTAATTCCAAATCTTCAGAAAATTTTGAAAGAGGCAGAAGCGTGGAAGGTTTCTGCAATTCAAAAACAGAAAGGAAACCGAAAGGTGTGGAAAAAGAAAACAGCCAGAAGCCAACATACTATTGTTAATGATAAACATCTGCTAAAGAAAATCGGATTAGATAAAAAAGATAAAATTCTAACTATTGCTGGATATTATGGGGATTGGACAAATGCTATTGCGAAAGCAGGGTGTAAGGTAATTTATAGTGAACTATCCAAAACACTAGTAAATTTTGCTAGAAGAAAGTTTGGAAAAAACAAGAATATCTTAAAATTTACTTGTGCAAACTATGTGAATGTTCCGAAAAAAGAAAATGAATTTGACTGGACAATTACATTTGAACCAATTGGAGGAAAAATGGGGTTGCCTCTTGCAATAATTAGAAGTTTGCTAAATAAAAAGGGGTTTAAAGTGATACATTATCCGCGGGAAAATAAACCCTTAAAAAGTTATGCAAGATACAAATTGATAGCAGATGTTTATGGAGTTAAATTTGATAGGAAGGCTGTTTTCATCAAAGGAATAAATCAAAAGTTCAAAATTTTAGATAAAAAACACATTGTTACAACATTAAAAACAAACAATGTGGCAAAAGAAAAAGTGAAAGAAGATTTGGAATCTCTAAAGAAAAATAAGTTTTCGAAAGAAAGTTTGGAAAGATTGTCCAAGATTGGAACACTAATGGATAATAAGTATCTAAATAAATTTAAGTGAGCATACGCACAAATTTAGGGTGGGCAAGAAAATTGATTTTTATTTCTACTAACACCTTTTAATCTCAATTTTAGCAAAGGTCTAAAATATTTATCTAATACAACCCAAAAGAATCCATAAATCCAATCATTTTTTTATATTGGTCAAGATATTCAATTCCCTTTTGAGTCAGAGAAAAAGTTTTGCCTTTTCCAGAATCATTTATTTCTTTAATCAAATCTTTCTCCAGAAGCTCTTTAAGATAAGACTGCATCATTTTGTGAGAAAGATTTGATTTATACATTATGTGAGTTGGTTTGATTATTTTATTTTTTCTTTTTATTGCTTCTAAAATATCGTGTATTACTTCCAATCTGCTTCTTTTTTTACTCATTTTCTAGAAACCAAGAATAGATTTAACAAGATTAAAAGATAAGCAATAAATTCTAAAAAATGCCCAATTAGGTAATAGACCTGATGATTAATTGAAAAAATAAAATGAATATTCCCAAATAAAAGAAAAAGAAATGCAATCAATACAAGAAGGGTTTTTATCTGCTTATTTTTTGTATAATTCATTAGATAATAGAAAGATATGTAAATCAAAAGAATTGATGCCAGGACATAATAAATGTAGATTTTATTTGAAGAAAATAAAATAGAAACAATTGAAATTGCTAAAATAAGGATATATGTTTTTATGCTTTTGATGTTTAGTGTCATATAAACAAGAGTAATAAGACCAATGATGAAGAAGAAAAGGTGGGAATAAATTCCATAAAGAGTAAGCATTTGCAAGTCTTGTATTTTCATTAAACTGCAGATATTTTGCTCTAACTTAAATAAAGCTGCAAGAGTAAGAAAAGATTGAAGAAAATAATTAATTGAAATAAAGAGAAAGGCAAATCCAAATAACTGGGATTTTTTCTCTCCAGAAAGCTTGTAAATTTTAAAGGAATACAAACAAACAGCAAAAGTGATAATCGCAAAAGCTATTTCTGAGAATAAAGTATAATTCAGAATCCAAGATGGAAGGGGATTGAAGTGAACCATACTAAAAATGAGAAAGAGAGGTTTTTATTGTTTTCCTTTTTAAGGGTTTAAAGATGGTTTTTAAAGCTTGTGAAAGGTAATTCTTGATTTTATTTTAACAAGTCATTTATAAGGGAGATTCTTTGATTTTTCAGTTATAAAATGGAAAACAAAAAAGAGACAACTTTCTTCATTCAAATGGCAACAATAGTTGTCCTTGTAGGGCTTTTGATGTATGGAATTGGGAAAAGTGCTACAGAAGATTTTTCAACAGGGATTCAAACTGTTTCTGCTTCAGAAATAATTCCTTCAGGAACTCCAAAAATTTATGGACAAGAATTAGGAATTTCTTATGACGGGGTTAGTGCTGCAAACCCTCGTTTAGCAGATGAAACAATTTCAGTTATGGCAAATTTAGACAGAACCTTGACTTTGACTGGGGCAGATTTAGAAAGATATATTTCAATTGCAAGCAAAATTTCTTGTGAATATTGCTGTGGAGCAAAATCAGTTATATTCAGTGACGGCAGACCTGCATGCGGATGCGCTCATAGTTATGCTATGAGAGGACTTGCAAAATATTTAATCTTAAATCATGGGGAGGAGTTTAGTGATGAAGAAATTTTGGCAGAAATGGGAAAATGGAAAGTATTATTTTTTCCTGGAATACATGAACAAAAAGCGCGTGCTTTAAAGGAAAAGGGAATAGAAGTGAATTATATCAATCTTGCAAGCAATAAGTATAGAGGAATAGAAAGAGGCCGATCCTCTGGAGGAGGAATGGTTGGAGGATGTTAAAATGAGTGGATGCTGTGGTGGAGAAAAAAGAGAAAAAATAAACAATGAAGAACATCAGGAACAATTTGGAGAAATTGATTCAAAAGGAGGTAAAATGAAAGGAGATTTGAAAACATTTATTTTGTGGGGGGTGATTGCACTTTTGGCAATAGCAGTCTTATATGTCCTCTTTTTCAGTGGAGACGGAAGCTCAAGTGCTTCTTCAATTTCTGCTGCTAAAAGCGCAAGTCAAGCTGCACAAAGCAGTTATGGCGGCATGGTTGGCGGGTGTTAAATTTTGTTAAATTTTAATTTCTAAAATGATAAAGAAAAAAATTTACCTCTTAGGATTAGCTTTACTTCTCTTAGGAGGCTTTTTAATTTTTCAAAACTTAAAAGCAAATGAATTTGCTGAAATAAAAAATTTTGATGGAAAAATTGAAATTTACAAATCCTCAAGCTGTGGATGTTGCGGAATATATGGGAGCTATTTTAAAAGCAAAGGAAATTCAAATGCAAAGATAATTGTTTCTCAGGATATTAATTCAATAAAGGAAAAATACGGGGTTCCTACGGGACTAACAAGCTGTCATACAACAATTATTGGAGATTATTTTGTTGAAGGGCATGTTCCACTTGAAGCAGTTGAAAAATTATTGAAAGAGAAGCCAGATATTGCAGGCATAGCTCTTCCTGGAATGCCTTCTGGCTCTCCGGGAATGCCTGGACAAAAATATGGAAAGTTTACAGTTTATGCAGTAAATAAAGACGGCTCTTCTTGGGAATTCATGCAAGTTTAAGATGATAAAAAAAGCTCAACTTAGTTTTTTATTTGGAGGATTAATTATTTCTTTAGCAGAGTTTGTCAGCGCGCATTGCCCTCTTTGCACAATTGGAGCAGGTGCTGCGGCTGCAGGAGCCGCGTGGCTTGGAGTAAGCAAAGTCGTTATAGGCTTGTTTATTGGGGCATTTGCAATGTCAATGGGAATGTGGTTTTCAAGAATAATAAAGAAGAAATACTTCCCATTTCAAAATTCAATTATCATTTTCATAGTGTTTTTTTCAACAATTCTTCCTTTATTACCAATTTTTAGAGCAATTGGCCCTCTTTACATTCCTTTTTTAGGGGAATACGGAACAACATATGCTTTTAATTATTCCTTAGCAAGCAGTTTTCTCGGAGGAATCATCACATTAATCTCCCCTTCATTAAATAAAAAAATAAAAGAAAAACGTGGAGGAAAAGGTATTCCTTATCAAGGAATTATAATTACCTTTTCCCTTCTTTTAATTATAGGAATTATTTTGCAGGTGATTTTTAAATGAAAAAGGAATTAAAACAATTTATTGACAAGATAAAAAACGAAAACAAATTAGACCTTTCTATTGGGGAAGACTTGAGCATTGGATTGATGAATCTTATTTCCTTAGAAGAGCATTTTTTATTTAGTTTTTTAAAAACAAATGAAAGAAAATTTCTTGATTTTTTAGAACAAACAAGAGAGCTTAGAAAAAAACTTCTTGCAAAAATAGTGAAAAAAGATGATGGAAGTGAAAAATGGTGTATCAGCAAACATCTTTTGGCAACATCAATGAGATTGTTTGAAGTTGGAATAAAATCTCTGCATTCTGGAAAAAAAGAAGAAGCTGAAGAAATGTTTTATGACTCATTTAATCTTTATAGCCTGTTCTGGACAATAAATGGGGTTGGAGGCAACAGCCTATCAAAAAAAGGCAATATTGCAGAATCAAAATTGTCTAAAATCTCTGAATCAATTAAAAAATTATTAGACTGCTGTAAAGAATGAAATTTAAAAAAATTATTTATGACGAAGATGCATTGACTTTAATTATTGCAGTAATGACAGGAATTTTAATTTTGTCACTTGGTTTTCAATTTTTTTATGAAAAACAAGAGAGTGCAGAAATAATTCTTTTAACTGGATGTGGAGATTGTTTTGATATGAATGAATTAATTCCTAAGCTAATAAAAGAGCAAGACATTTATTTTAAAGACACGCAAGAAGTGGATTACCAATCAAAAAAAGGACAGGAATTAATAAAAAAATACAATGTAAGAAAGATTCCTGCATTAATAATTAAATCAAGAGATATTGAAAAGATAAGTCTTAAAATTTTTGAAAAAAACCAGGTCTTAATTAAAAAAGATTATATTTTATTTGAAGGCGGGGTTCCATATATAGACCTTTTTACTGAAGAGAAAAGAGGATTTGTAAACTTAATTGAAATACAAGAAAGTTCATGCAGTGAATGCGAGAGTTATTTTTCTTTTATAAAACAATTAGAAGAAGCAGGAATGAAAAAGGAGAACCTCCTATTCTTGGATTCAAACTCTGAACAAGGAAAAAAATTAATTAAAGAAAATAATATACAATCTCTTCCAGCTTTACTTACAGATAAAGAATTTAAAGAGTATTGGTGGATAACAAAGGCAATTGGTGGAAATATTGAAGAGAAAAAAGACTATTTGCTTTTTACAAATAAAGTTTATCCTTACTTTGATTTAAATACAAAGGAGATTAAAGGAAAAGTAAAAGCAACTTATTTAATCAACCAAAGCTGTGAAGATTGTTTTAATCCTGCAGAGCTAGGAAATGCATTTAAACAATTGGGAGTATATATTGGAAGTGAAGAGAAAATTGACTTGTCTGATTCTGCAGGAAGATTATTAATTAAAAAATATAATATTACTTCAATACCTACAATTATTTTGTCTAAAGAAATTAATGATTATTTTGGAATGAAAAAACTTCTCAATCAAATTGGAACAATTGAAAATGATGGGGCATTTATATTTAGAAACTTAAAGGCAACTAAGCAAAAATACCAAGAAGGAAAATGGATTTAAAAATAAAAGCAGTGTTATGGGGAGGCCTTGCAGTAATCGGAGTCTTACTTGTTAATTTAATTGTTTTATCTTTGCTTGGGTTTCCTTTAATGGCTGTTGAAATTATTAAAAGATACTTTATTTTATTAATTCTTCTTATTGGAGGATTCGGCCTTCAGGTGGGATTGTTTGTTTATTTTAAAAGTTTAAATGCTCTTAGCTGTTCAACAACTATTGCTTCTGGAGGAATTTCTACATTCAGCATGATTCTCTGCTGCAGCCACTATCTAATAAACATACTTCCTTTTTTAGGAGCACTGGTTGGATTTTCCGGATTAATGATTTTAACAAAATACATACCTTATTTTCTCTGGTTTGGGATAATATCAAATGCTCTTGGAATTGCAATTATTTATTATCAAGTAAAAAAACATAAATCAAAAAATGAAAAATAAAAAAATAACTTATGCAAGTGCAGGAATATTTGTGTTTTTATTAATCGGAAGCTTGTTTGCAGGATATTTAAAAATCAGCGGGAAAAGTGTGGTTGAAGTAAAAAATCCAGAATTAGAAAAATATCGTGCAGAAAATATTCCAGAAGACTGCCGGCTTCCTGAATATGAAACAAATGTCAAATCTTGGAAAGAGCATCTAAGCCACCACCAAAATACCTTGTATTGTTTAAAATATTATCAAGATACAGGAAAATCTAAATGAAAAGAAAAATACTTGATAAAATTGCAATTGGAATTTTTTTGCTTTTAATAGCTGGAAGCTTAATTGTTACCCTTGTTATTTCCTCAAATTCTAAGAATATAAAACAAGAAGATGCTCTTGCTTGGTATAGGTCTAAAGACCTCCCAGAAGACTGCCGGCTTCCAGAATACGAAAATGATTTAGAAGAATGGAAGAAAAACCTAAGACACGATAAAGAAACTTGGTATTGCCTTAAATATTATGAATAAAATGTTTGAAACACTAAAAAGAATCTACAAAAACAAAAAGTATGTTTATATTAGTTTGATTACTGCAATAATTTCATTCATTATTTTTTATCAGCTGACTGTAGCCAAAATTGCTGACAACAGCCTGAAAATTTATATTATGATGTCAGGATATAATTTTACTTATTTTAGCCTTCTTAGCTTTGCTATAATCTCTGCTTTATTTGGAATTTATCTAAGTGTTATTATCTATAAATATGAAGCAAGCAAAAAATTAAGGAAAAACTCTTTTGGCTTTTTTGGATTTGTTGGAGCACTTGTGGGGGCATTTGGAGCAGGGTGCCCTACTTGCGGAGCAGTTCTTTTTGGATTAATAGGGTCGCCTTTAGCATTAATGTATTTTCCGTATAAAGGGATGGAGTTAAGAGTTTTATCAATAATTATTCTTATCATAGCAACATATCTTACAATAAAGAGTCTAAATAAATGTGAAACATGTGAGATAAAGTAGATAGAAACATTTAAATAGTTGTTCAACTATTAAATTTTATGAAAAGTAAAAAATTAAACAAGAGATTAACCGGATTTTTTTCTGCATTAGCAGATGAAACAAGACTTCAAATAATTTCATTATTGGTAGAGGGAGATAAAACAGTAAACCAAATTCACAAAGACCTAAAAGAAAATATAACCCTTTCTGCAGTGTCACATCAATTAAAATTATTGGATAGTTTAAATATAATTAATTATGAAAAAAAAGGGAGAGAGAAATATTATTCTTTGTCTGGGAATTTTTGCTGGTGTGTGCTTAAAGACGCCATTAAACACTTCAAAAATAAAAAATCAAAAGGAGGAATTTGATATAATGAAAAAACTATGGAGCTTTGCCGGGACTTTGTTAGTTTTAATCAGTTTCGTATCTGCCAACATTGGAGGAGACGACTATTCTCATCATGACTGGATGATGGGCGCAATGTATGGCTCATACGGTCCAATTGGAATGTTTTTTGGATGGCTTATTGGAATTTTAATAGTTCTTATTTTGGGTCTTTTAGTCCTATGGCTGATTAAAAAAATAAAAGAATAATTTCTTGGATAGATTAAAAGAACATAAGGAAGAAAAATGGTAAAAGAAGTAGAAGCACAAGGTAGAAGATATTTTTATTGTGAAAGT
This sequence comes from archaeon, assembly GCA_024278335.1. Lineage (GTDB taxonomy): Archaea > Nanobdellota > Nanobdellia > Pacearchaeales > GW2011-AR1 > JAJRTJ01. The sequence continues at coordinate 63,462 of JAJRTJ010000001.1, read as the reverse complement.
TGCAAACTTTTATATGAAGACAAAAAATGGGCTGAAGAGTGTGAGAGAGGGTGCAAAAAGAATAAAACCTGCGATCTTGGAATAACAAGACATTCAATTAAAAAAATACTTGAAAAGATATAAGATGAAATACGGATATAAAAAAGAAATAAATTCAGAATTTAATGGAGCTGTTGAATCAGTGAAAGATGAATTGAAAAAACAAGGATTTGGGGTCTTGACAGGAATCAATGTTAAAGAAACCCTAAAGAAAAAGCTTGATATAAATTATGAAAACTATATTATACTTGGTGCGTGCAATCCAGAATTTGCTTATAATGCATTAAAAGCAGAGAAAGATATTGGGTTGCTTCTTCCATGTAATGTTATTATCTATCAAACTAATGGAAAAACTTTTGTATCTGTAATAAACCCAAGAGTCGCCATGGAAGCAGTTGAGAATACAAAATTAAAGGAAATTGCTGAAAGAGTAGAAGATAAATTAAAAGAGGTTCTTGCAAATGTTGGATAAAAAAACAAAAAAAGTTCAAAAAAGATATGACAGATTTTCGTATTTTTATGACTGGATAGAAGAAGATTTTGAAAAAAGAACTCTGGATAAATGGAGAAAAAACCTTCTTAAAAATTTAAGGGGAAGTGTTCTGGAAATTGGAGTAGGAACAGGAAAAAATTTGAAATACTATCCAAAAAATGCAAAAGTTATCGGAATTGATTTGAGTGCAAAAATGATAGCAAAGGCAAAAGAAAAGTTGAAAATTTTAAATAATAAAAAAATCAAATTAATTGGAATGGATGCTCAAAATCTCAAGTTTAACGACGAGAGTTTTGATTATGTTGTCTGCACTTTTGTCTTGTGCTCTGTTCCATATCCTGTCAAAGTATTAAAAGAAATGAAACGGGTTGTTAAAAAAAATGGAAAAATCTTGATGTTAGAACATACAAAGAGCAGACATTTTTTAATTAAGATACTTCAGCATATTCACAATCCATTAACAAGGTTTTTATTTGGCTTTAATGTAAATAGAGATACACTTGAAAATATTAAAAAAGCAGGATTAGATTATAAATACAAGAATCTCGCTTTTTTTGATGTATTTAAAAAAATTGAGGCAAGGAAACAATGAAAAAAAGCTGTCCTTTATGCAATAATGAACTTGTTAGTGAAATTAATTTTGGATGTATTATGTGTGGAATGCCCTTGAAAAAGGAAGAAAAATTTTGTTCAATAAAATGCAAGAAAATCTATATGAAAATTCATAAAGGAGAGTAAATCAATAAAAAATCTTAGAAAAATTAATAAAAAATGGGCTTATTTAAAAAAAAATGTGAATATTGTAGAAAGAAAATCAAAAGGGGCAGAGAGATATCTAAAAAAATAAATGACCCTGTTTTTAAGAACTTGAAAGAAAAAACTTTTTGTTCATTAGAGCATGCAGAGATTTATGAAAAAGAGATTAGTTTAAAAAAATGCCGTTAATAAAAATAACCAAATAAGGAAAAAATGACACAAAACCATATATATGCCTGAAATGCATAAAGAAAATGCAAAAGCCCTAAAAATTACTTCGTGGTTGACGGGAGTCTATTTTTTAATTGAATTGGGATTGGGATTTTACAGTGGATCTATTTCAGTTATTTCCGATGCTTTTCATACTTTTTCTGCAGTGGGGGGAATTTTGCTTGCACTAATCGCAGGAAAAATAGCAATGAGGCCTGCAGATAAATACAAATCATTTGGCTCTTTTCGTGCAGAAATAATCGGAGCTTTATTGAACGGATTTTTTCTATTTTTAATGGCTTTATTTGTTATGTATATGGGATTTAAGAGGATGTTTAATCCTATTGAGCTTCCTCTTATTCCAATGCTCATTGCAGCTTTCGGGGGTCTTGTGACCGAAGTAATTTCAATAAAGCTTTTGTTCTCAAAACAAAAAGACAATCTTAATATGAAAGGGGCATTTTGGCATGTAATGCAGACTTTTGTAGGAAGCATCATCATCATTGTTGTGGCAATAGTTATTTGGATGACAGGTTTTAATGCAATAGATTCTATTCTTGGAATGTTATTTGGATTGGTTCTTTTCTATGCTTCTTGGGGGATAATCAAAGAATCTTTTGACATTCTTTTAGAATCCTCCCCAAAGAATATTGATTTAGATAAACTCAAAAAAATTATCCAATCTATCCCCGAAGTTAAACAGATGCATCATATTCATGCATGGACACTTACTTCTGGGAAAGATATTTTTTCAGCACATGTGCAAATAAATAAATCAGCAAATTCACAAAAAGCATTAAAGAAAATAAATAAAATATTGAAGGAGAAATTTGGATTTTATTTTTCAACAATTCAAATAGAAAAAGAGTTTATTGATTATTATCGGGGAGCCAAAGAAATAGACTTTAATTCAAAAGATAAGTGAGATTAAAAAACAAAGCATTTAAATAGTTGATTAACTTTTCAACTATTATAAAGATGGGAGTAAATAAAAAAAGATATAAAATTGAAGGCATGTCCTGTGTCAGCTGTGCAAATAATATTGAAAAATTTGTCAAAAAAGTAAAGGGCGTAGAAAGTGCCAGAATAAATTTTGGAATGAAAAAGCTTTATGTTGAAGGAGATGCAAAAAGTTCAGACATTATCAAGGCAGTTTCAGATGTTGGAGATTACAAAGCTACTTTAGAGGATGAAGGAGAAAACTCAACAAAAAAAACAATTTTTATTGTTCAGGGGTTAGATAATCCTCATTGTGCTAAGACAGTTGAAAAGGCAATTAAAACTGTTAAAGGAACTAAAAATGTTGAATTAAATATTAATTCTCATAAAGCAAAAGTTATTTATAGCGGCAAAAAAGAAGATATTGAAAAGGCAATTGAAGATGCAGGATACAAAGTTTTGGGAGAAGAGGGGGAAGAGCATGAAGATGCAGAAATAAAGGAGATGAATGAAGCAAAAAAAAGAATGTATGGTGCATGGGCTTTTGCACTTCCAATTGCAATTTTAATGCTGGTAGATATGTTTGGTTTAATTAAGATTCCTTATATTGATGTAATATTTATCTTAGCTGCAATTCCGGTTTTGTTTATTTTTGGATGGCATACCTATGTTTCTGGAATCAAGTCAGCAAAGTATTTCTCATTTAACATGGATTTTTTAATTGTTCTCGGAACTTTTATTGCTTTTTTGAGCGGGATAATTAAGTTCTTTCTCCCTATTGAAAATTATGCAGCTATTGCAAGCATGATTATGGGATTTCATTTAACAGGAAGATATGTTGAAGCATTAGCAAGGGGAAAGGCAAGCCAAGAAATCAAAAAGCTTCTTGAGTTGGGAGCAAAAAAAGCAGTAATTATTAGGAATAAAGAGGAAATTGAAGTTCCTATTTCTGAAGTTAGGGTGGGTGACATTATGATTATAAAGCCCGGAGAAAAAATTCCTACTGATGGAATTATTGTTAGAGGAGAAAGTGCAGTTGATGAATCAATGGTTACTGGAGAGAGTCTGCCTGTTGATAAAAAGAAAAATAACAAAGTTATTGGGGCTACAATTAATCAAGACGGGATTTTGTATGTCAAGGCAACAAAAATAGGAAAAGATACTTTTTTATCAAATATTATTAAGCTTGTTGAAGAAGCTCAGGGAAGCAAAGTTCCAATCCAAGAATTTGCCGACAATATAACTTCTTATTTTGTTCCTGCAGTCATTGTAATTGCAATCTTAACTTTTTTTGCATGGATTATTTTTCCAAATTTTATGCAGAGTATTGCAGGGTTTTTTGACTTTTTGCCGTGGATTAATCTTAATGTAGGAACAATTGCACTTGCTCTATTTGCTTCAATTGCTGTTCTTGTTATTGCCTGCCCTTGTGCTCTGGGACTTGCCACTCCTACTGCCTTAATGGTTGGCTCTGGAATTGGAGCAAAAAACGGAATTTTAATCAGAAAAGGAGAGGCAATTCAAACCATGAAAGATGTTAAAACAATTATTTTTGACAAGACCGGAACAATTACAAAAGGAAAGCCAGAGGTCAGAGAAATTAAAGCAAATGTTAGTGAAAAGTATCTTTTAGAAATAGCAGGAAGTTTGGAAAAATTATCTGAGCATCCGCTGTCAAAAGCAGTTGTTAAAAAAGCAAATTTAAAAAGATACAAGAAAGTAAAAAATTTCAGGATTTTAAGGGGCAGGGGGGTGGAAGGAAAAATAGGGGTAAAAGAAATTATTATTGGCAATAATGCGTTAATGAAAGAAAGAGGAGTTCAATTAAAGGAATTTAACAAAAAAATAGAAGAATTTGAAAACAATGGAAATACTACAATAATTGTTGCTGAAAATAGAAAAGCAATTGGTATTATTGGCATTGCTGATTCTGTGAAAGAAGACTCTGTTTCAGCAATAGCAAAACTTAATGAAAAAGGATACAAGACCGTCATGATTACTGGAGATAATGAACGAACTGCAAAAGCAATTGCAAAAGAAGTTGGTATTGATGAAGTTGTTTCAAATGTTTTACCTGGAGAAAAATCAAAAAAGGTTGAAGAACTGCAAAGAAAAGGATTTGTTGCTTTTGTCGGGGATGGGATTAATGATGCTCCTGCATTAAAGCAGTCAAATGTTGGAATAGCAATGGGCACAGGGACAGATATTGCAATTGAATCTGGAGACATTATTTTAACAAAAGGGTCTTTGGAAGGAGTTGTTAAAGCCATTAACTTATCAAAGGCAACTTTTTCTAAAATAAAACAAAATTTATTCTGGGCGTTTTCATACAATATTATTGCTATGCCTTTGGCAGTAATTGGAATTTTACATCCAGTTATTGCTGAAATAGCTATGGCCACATCTTCAATTAGTGTTGTAACAAATGCTAATTTATTGAGAAGGAAAAAGATTTAATTTTTTGGAAGAGTGTGAGAATATGGGTATACCAATCTTATGAAAATTGATAAAAGGCGAGAAGCTCACCTTTTTATCTCCTTGAAATTATAAAAAGGTGGGAGAAAAAACCGAAGTTCCCTCTCCCGGTGTTTAACCGAAGTTAAACAAATATAAAAGAAATTTAAAGTATTTAAGATTTTGGTTTTTGCTGGTAAAAATAATTTAAACATGCTCTGCTAAAATACCTTAAAAGCTTTTTAAACAACAAACTCTAATAATTAAAATGTTAGAACAAAAAGTTGAAGCCCAAGTCAAAAAAACACTTAAAGAGATTGGCTTGTCAAAAAAAGACAGAATTTTAGTAGCGCTTTCTGGAGGAAAAGATTCAAGTGTTACTGCTTATCTTTTGAAAAAATTTGGATATAACATTGAAGGCTTTCATATTGATTTAAAAATTGGCTCTTATAGTGAGAAGTGCTTTAAAACAATTCAAGAACTTTGCAACCTTTTACAAATCAAACTCCATACTTATGATATAAAAAAGCAGATGGGCAATTCCATGTGTTATCTGAGAAGTGCTATTCAATCAAAACAGCAAGGAAACAAACTTAGAAATTGTGCGATTTGCGGGGTTATTAAAAAATGGATAATGAATAAAGAAGCAAGAAAACTCAAAGCAAAAATGATTGCAACTGGACATAACCTCGACGATGAAGCCCAAACTTTTTTAATGAACATCTTCAAAGGAAGCCCAAAACTAAGCTCAAATATTGGGATAAAAACAAAGAATATTGCAGACAAAAAATTTGTTACAAGAATCAAGCCATTGTTTTATGTTTTAGAAGAAGATGTTAGAAAATATTCTAAAAACAAAAAACTGCCGGTTGTTTATGAGCCTTGTCCCTGTGCTTTAAATTCTTATAGAATTGAAATCAGAAAATTTCTCAATAAAATTTCTGAAAAAGAAAAAAGAAAGATTGTTAAAAACTCTGAAAAGATGATTAAAAAAATTAAAAAACAAGAAAAAGAAATTTCATATTGTTCGATGTGCGGGGAGCCTTCAAGAAATAAAATATGCAAAATGTGCGAAATTATAAAAAAATGATTATTTTTTTCTGCTTGTTCTTTTCTGAGATTTTTTAAATTTCATTTCAGAGAAAACATAAATATAAAGTATCGGAAGAATACCCACAGTATTTAAAACAGCAAGAGCAATAAACCAGATAGCAGAGCCTTTTCTTGCAGATTTCCACATTGCCAGAAGTTTCCACACCAATGTCCAAGATAATATAATCATTAAAAGCCAAAGCGGAATTCCAAACTCTTGAGAAGCCATTGTTAAATATCCTGCGTCCATTTTTTTATAATGAAAAAAGGGTTTAAAAAGTTAATTAAAAAGTTCGCACAAAATTTTTGGTGTTGTTCTTTTAAGTGGTTATAAATGTTTAAATAAAAGCGGTTATATTATATATTTACCCTACAATTTGTTGATGTTTTATAAGAACATCTATACAATATATTGTATTTATATTAATAAAATGAAATGCCCTTTTTGCGCTCATTTGAAATCAAAAGTAACTGACAAAAGAAGCTCAAATGAGAGCATTAGAAGGAGAAGAGAGTGCCTGAAGTGCAAAAGAAGGTTTACTACTTATGAACAAGTAGCAGACCCGCATTTTTACATTATAAAAAAAGACCAAAGAAGAGAAAAATTTTCAAGAGAAAAACTTGAAAGAGGGGTCTACAAAGCATTTGAAAAAAGACCTGTTCCAGAAGAAAAAATTAAAAAAATGATAAGTGAAATTGAAGAGCAATTAAAAAGAAAAGGAAAAAAAGAGATAACAAGCAGCCAATTAGGGGACTTAGTTATGAAGAAGATTAAGAAAATAGACAATGTTGCATATATAAGGTTTGCTTCAGTTTATAAAAATTTTAAAGATGTTGTGGATTTTAAACAGGCAATAAAACAAGTTTAAAATGAAAAAAGAGATTAAAAAAATAAGAAAAAGAGACGGAAGCGTGGTTTTGTTTCAGAAAGATAAAATTGCCGACGCTATTTGGAAGGCTGCAAAGGCCGTTGGAGGGCATGATAAAAAGAGGTCAGAAATTCTTGCAGACATGGTTGTTGAAAGTCTGCTTAAAGAAGGAAACGATTTCCCAGATGTAGAACAAGTTCAGGACAGAGTGGAAAAAATTCTTATTGAAGAAGGGCATGCAAAGGTTGCCAAAGCATATATTCTTTATAGAAAAAGCCACGAAGAACTAAGAAATGTAAAGGGCTTATTTGATACAATTGAGGTTGTTGATGATTATATTGGACTGGAAGACTGGATGGTAAAGGAAAATTCAAACATGGGATTTTCTCTTCAGGGATTGAATAATTATATTGCTACAAAAATTGTAACAAATTATTGGATGAGAAGAATTTATCCTGAAGAAATAAGAAAAGTTCATGAGAATGGAGATTTGCATATTCATGATTTAGGAACTCTTGGTGCTTATTGTGTTGGATGGGATTTAAAAGACCTCTTGTCAGTAGGGTTTACAGGGGTTCAAGGAAAAGTTTCTTCTAAGCCAGCAAAACATTTAAGAACAGCTCTTGGGCAAATAGTTAATTTCTTCTATACATTACAAGGAGAAACAGCCGGGGCACAGGCATTTTCAAATTTTGATACGCTCCTTGCACCATTCATCAGATATGACAATCTTTCATATAAGGAAGTTAAACAAGCAATGCAGGAATTCTTATTTAACCTTGCTGTTCCAACAAGAGTCGGCTTTCAAACCCCGTTTACAAATATCACTCTTGACCTTAAAGTTCCAGATTATATGAAAGATGAAGCAGTTATAATTGGAGGCCAGCCTCAAAAAGAAAAGTATAAAGAATTTCAAAAAGAAATGGACGTATTAAACAAAGCTTTTGCAGAGTGTATGATGGAAGGAGATGCTCATGGAAGAATTTTTACTTTTCCAATTCCAACATATAACGTCACAAAGGATTTTGATTGGGATAATCCAAACTATGACTTAATCTGGGAAATGACTGCTAAATATGGGATTCCTTATTTTTCAAATTTTATTAACTCAGACATGAGTCCTGAAGATGCAAGAAGTATGTGCTGCCGGCTCAGGCTTGACCAAACTGAATTAAGAAAAAGAGGGGGGGGGTTATTTGGAGCTAATCCTCAAACTGGCTCAATTGGAGTTGTTACAATAAATATGCCAAGATTGGGGTTTATTTCAGTTGATGAAAAAGATTTTTTAAAAAGACTTGAGAAACTTATGATTCTTGCAAAAGAAAGCCTGGAGATAAAAAGAAAAGCAATTGAGAACCTCACTAGAAAGGGGCTTTATCCTTATTCAAAATTTTATTTGAGAATGGTTAAAAAAAGATATAATGAATATTGGAAAAACCATTTTGCAACAATTGGATTAATTGGTATGAATGAAGCAGTTATAAATTTTATGCCTGGAGAAAACATTACCACAAAAAAAGGAAAGGAATTTACAGTCAGGGTTTTAAAATTCATGAGAAAAAAATTAGAGGAGTTTCAAGGAGAGACAGGGAACATTTATAATTTAGAGGCAACTCCAGGAGAAAGCACTGGCTATCGCTTTGCAAGAACAGATAAAAAGAAGTATGGAAGAATTGTGGTAGCAAATGAAGAAGCAGTTAAAAACAAAAAAGCAGAGCCATACTATACAAACTCAACCCAGCTTCCAGTAAACTATACTCCAGATATTTTTGAGGCATTAGAGCTCCAAGATGATTTGCAAACTCAGTATACTGGCGGAACAGTTCTTCATGGATTTATTGGAGAAAGACTTGAAAAAGAATCAGTTAAAAAATTAGTTAAAAAAATAGCTGAAAATTTCCATCTTCCTTATTTCACTATTACTCCTACTTTCTCTATCTGTCCAAAACATGGATATCTTGAAGGAGACCATGAATATTGTCCAAAATGTGACGAGGAAATTGGATATGTAGAAGAAACAGAAAAAATAGAAAATGCCACTCGTGCAGAAGTTATACACGCTATAAAGGGAGAAGCAGGAATTAAAGAGTCAGAGAATCTATTGGTCAAAGATTCAGAAAGTTCAACAAGCATTGAACTAATAAAACTTAATAAATAAAAGGAGGGGAAAATATGGAAAAAAAGAGAACAAAATGCGAAAGATATTCCAGAGTCGTTGGATATTTTAGACCTGTTGCTCAGTGGAATGATGGAAAGCAGGCAGAATGGAATGACCGGGTAATGTTTAAGATAAAGATATAAAATGAAAATCCTTGGATTGCAGAAAGTAACTTTAATTGACTATCCTGAAAAAATTGCCTGCACTTTGTTTATTTTTGGATGCAACTTTCGGTGTGGATTTTGCCATAACCCAAATCTGGTTGTTGAGGGAAAAGATTTTGAAGAATATTTGCAAAAAGAAATTTTTGAATTTTTAAAATCAAGAAAAAAATATCTTGAAGGAATCTGTATTACTGGAGGAGAACCTTTATTGACCTTAAAAAAAGAGTTTTTAAAAAAGATAAAAGAGCTCGGATATTTGATAAAGATAGACACTAATGGAAGTTTTCCTGAAAAATTAAAAGAATTTATTGGAGAAGGGCTTGTTGATTTTGTTGCTATGGATATTAAGAACAGCCAAGAGAAATATGAAAAAACAATAAATGTTAAGATTGACTTAACAAAAATTGAAGAAAGCATAAAACTAATTTCTCAATTAAAAAATTATGAATTTAGAACTACAATCATAGAAGGACTGCATGAAATAAAAGACGTTGAAAAAATCTCCAAATGGCTGAATGAGGTTGCTGGAAAAAAGCCAGAAAAATTTGTTTTGCAAGGATTTAAAAAAGAGGCAAAACTTCTTGATGAAGATTTCAAGAAAATAAAAAATACTGGCGAGGAATTTTTAAATGAAATTAAAGAAAAAATTAAAAATTATTTTAAAGAAATTAAAGTAAGAGCATGAAAATAAAAATAAAAATAAAAAAATTAGATGAACGAGCAACAATCCCAAAATACGCTAATTCAGGAGATGCTGGAATGGATGTGATTGCAATTTCAAAAACAGAAAATGAAAAATTTATTGAATATGGAACTGGACTCTCATTTGAGCTTCCAGAGGGATATGTTATGCTGATATTTCCAAGAAGCAGTTTATCAAAAAAAGATTTGATTTTATCTAATCACGTCGGAGTGTTGGATTCTGGATATAGAGGAGAATTAAGACTTAGATTTAAGAAAATTGGAGAAGAAGTTTATAAGGTAGGAGAGAGAATTGGGCAGATAATAATTTTACCATATCCAAAGATAGAATTTGAAGAAGCAGAGGAGCTTTCTAAAACAGATAGAGGAGAGGAAGGATTTGGAAGCACTGGGGCATAGAAAACCTTATAAAACAGAATACTTGTATTTTAAAATGGCAGAAGGAAAATGCATTCCTGAATTAAGTGCAGGAGAATTTGAGAACTTTACAAAAGAGGGACTTGTTTTAATTGATTTTTACGCAGACTGGTGTATGCCCTGCATGATGATGGCTCCAATTTTAGAAGAAGTCTGCGAAGAGTTAGACGGAAAGATTAAATTTGGAAAAGTAGATGTTTCTGAGAATCAAGAGCTTGCAGTAAAATTTGGAGTAAGTTCTATTCCAAACATGACTTTATTAAAGGATGGAAAGGTTATTGAGCAGTTTATTGGTTCTCTTCCAAAAGAAGAATTAGAAAAAGCTTTGAAAGGGTATTTATAAGATTATATCTTTTAAAAGAAAAATTTTTGTTTTAGAATATCCAAAGCTTTTTTAAACCAGAATTCTAAATTATATTAATGGCTCCGTAGCTTCCCACAGGGATGACCTTGCTTCGTAAGGCCTCAGCCTAAGAGAGGCTTCGCTTGCTATTACATACATGGCTCCGTAGCTCAGCCTGGTTAGGCTCAGAAGATCTCTAACGAGATTCTGGCTAAAACCACCCTGACTACAAAGATATAAATAGCATTTCACTTTATTTAATGCTATGGCTCCGTAGCTCAGCCTGGTTAGAGCACTGGACTTTTAGGCTTGACATTCGTCTCACCTGCATTGAGACATGTCTCAAAGCAATCCAGGTGTCGTGGGTTCAAATCCCATCGGGGCCATTTTCAATATTTTCCAAACCACCAAAAGGTTTTTAAACCAAATTTTTGTCTCTTTTATTATTATAAAGTTGTTAAAGTTACAGATAGAATTATGTAATTTTAACTATTCTTTACCATGCACATTCTACAACCAAAACACGTAAAGCTTAAAGAAAAAGAGATTGAAGAACTATTGAAAAAACTAAACATTTCAAAATCTCAGCTTCCAAAAATACTCTCTACTGACCCGGCACTTCCAGAGGAATGTGAAATTGGGAATGTAATAAAATTAGAGAGAAAAGAAGAAGATAAAATAAATGCATATTATAGGGTGGTTGTATAATCAATGGCTTCAGATAATAAACACATTGTTGTAAAGAAGTATTTAAACGAGCATTCTTTAGTTGAATCAAATATTATTTCATTTAATAATTTTCTTGACCATCAAATGCAAGAAATTGTTGAGAGCATTCAAGGAACAATTGACAATGATGATTTTGAAATCACTCTCGGAAAGATAGAAGTCGGAAAGCCTGTTGTAATTGAGGCTGACGGAAGCTCTTCTATGTTAACTCCGGCAGAAGCAAGATTAAGAAACCTTACTTATTCTGCTCCAATTAAAATTGAATTGACGGTTAAAAAAGACGCCCAAGTTGATTCAGAGGTTGTAGATATTGGAAAAATTCCTGTAATGGTGAGAAGCAAAGCGTGCAATACTTACAGGATGTCAAAAGAAGAATTAATTGAAAATTATGAAGACCCCCAAGACCCGGGAGGATATTTTATCATTAACGGAAATGAAAGAGTCATGGTAATGGCAGAAGACTTGGCAGAAAATCAGCCATTTATTGAAGAAAACTCAAAAAAACAATTAATGCTAAGAATGTTTTCCTTAAGAGGAACATATCGTATTCCAACTACAATTATAGAAAATAAAGAAGGAATTTTTGAAGCTACATTTTCAAGATTAAGAGATGTCCCAGTGATTGTTTTATTAAAAGCTCTTGGATTGACAAAAGAGTCAGATATTGCAAAATATATTGGAAAAGAAACAGACAGCGTAATTGTGAATTTATACGAGTTTGTAAATATTGCTACTCCTGAAGATGCCATGATGTATCTCGCTGAAAAGGCAAATCTTCAAGGAACAAAAAAAGAAATTTTAGACAGAGTAAAACAAAGAATTGATTCCTATCTTCTCCCCCATATTGGAGAAGGAAAAGAATTTAGAATAAAAAAAGCAATTACACTATGCAAACTGCTCAAACAGTTTTTAATTGCAAAAGAAAGCCCAAATCTCAGAACAGATAAGGACCACTATTCAAATAAAAGAGTAAGGCTTTCTGGAGATTTACTTTCAAGCTTATTCAGAGTGAATTTGGGAATTCTTGTAAGAGATATTCAATATTCTTTGCAGAAATCTTCAAAGAGGAAAAAATTTTATTCAATTAAAACAATTGCAAAATCTACCTTATTCAGCCACAGAGTTGAATCAGCAATTGCTACTGGAAGCTGGACTGGAGAAAGATCTGGAGTTACCCAAAACATTGACAAGACAAATTATCTTGCAATGATTTCCCAACTTCAAAGAGTCTCAAGCATGTTAAAAAGCGACCAAGAAAACACAATGGCAAGGACTCTTCATCCAACTCATTATGGGAGATTCTGCCCGATTGAAACTCCTGAAGGAACAGAGATTGGATTAAGAAAAAATCTTGCATTACTCTCAAAAGTTTCAACACGAGTTGAATTAGACGAAGCCAAATTTATAAAAACTTTAAAGGAACTTGGACTAAATGAAGAAGGAATTGGAGGGTCAGATGTATTTTTCAATGGAAACTTTATTGGAACTGTTGATTCTCCGAACTCTTTTGTTAAAAATTTAAGAGAAAAAAGAAGGGCAGGAGAGCTTCCAATTCAAATGAGCTTTAGAGAAGAAGTTGATTTTGGGTCTGTTCTTATTTCAATTGAACCTGGCAGAGTTTTAAGACCAGTTATAATTGTTGAAGAAGGGGCATCAAAACTTACTGAAGAATTAATGGTCAAAATTGAACAAGATGAAATTAAATGGGATGATTTAATAAAACTTGGAGTAATTGAATATCTTGATGCTGCTGAAGAAGAAAATGCATTAGTTGCACTTTATAAAGAAGAGCTGACAACAGAGCACACCCACCTTGAAATTGACAGCGTGGATTTGTTTGGGGTAATCACTGGGCTTGTTCCTTACTGCAACCATGACCAGAGTTCTCGTTTAAATAGAGGTTCAAAAACACAAAAGCAGTCTTTGGGCTTATATGTAGCAAATTATTTTACAAGATTGGATACAAATGTAAGTATTTTAGAATATCCTCAAAAACCAATTGTCAGGAGCTTTATTTATGACACCTTAAACACTTATCCTGCAGGACAGAACCTTACTATTGCGGTCATGGCATATGAAGGATATAATATGGAAGATGCATTAATTTTTAATAAAGGTTCTTTAGACAGAGGGGTGGGAAGAAGCTTTTACTTTAAACCATACAGCACAGTTGAAATGAATTATGCAGGAGGATTAAAAGATGAAATTGGAATTCCTGACAAAGATACTTCTGGATATAGAATGGAATCCAGCTACCAGTATTTAGAAAATGACGGGGTGGTTTATCCTGAAGCTGAAATAGTCGGAGGAGATGTCTTAATTGGGAAAATGTCTCCGCCAAAATTCCTTTCAGAAGCAAGAGATATTTCTGTAAGAACAAAAAAAGAAGCAAGTGTTACAACAAAACAAGGAGAAGAGGGTGTTGTTGATGCTGTTTTTATCACTGCAGATGCTGAAGGAAATAAAATTATTCAAGTAAGAACTAGAGACCAGAGGATTCCTGAACCAGGAGATAAATATGCAACTGCTCATGGACAAAAAGGAGTAATTGGACTTGTTATCCCAGAAGAAGACATTCCTTTTACATCAAATGGAGTCAGGCCGGATGTTATTTTTAATCCACATGGCCTCCCAAGCCGTATGACTGTTGGATATTTGCTTGAACTTCTTGGAGGAAAAGTCGGATGCCTTAAGGGAGAAATCATCGACGGAACAGGATTTTCAGGAGCAACAAAGGCAGAATTAGAAGAGCAGTTAGAGGCATTGGGATTCAGCTATAATGGAAAAGAGACAATGTATAATGCCATTACTGGAAAAAGAATGGAGTCAAAAATTTATGTTGGAAGCCATTATTATTTAAAACTAAAGCGAATGGTTAAAAACCTGATTCATGGTCGTGCTTCAGGAAAAGTTGCTCTTTTGACAAGACAGCCTGTTGAAGGCCGTGCTCGGGGAGGAGCATTAAGACTTGGAGAAATGGAACAGCAAGCCCTTGTAGCTCATGGCTCCTCATTATTATTAAAGGAAAGATATGATTCAGACAGAGTTATACTTCCAATTTGTGCAGAATGCGGGGCAATTGGAATTGAAGACAACTTAAGAGGCAAAACATTCTGCCCTATTTGCGAGACAGAAAATGTAGAGCCTGTTGAAGTTTCATATGCCTTTAAATTATTGATTGAAGAGCTCCAAGGATTGCATATTCATACTAAATTAAATTTAAAGAATAAATACGAATAATTAAAATGAATAAACCAATAAGAAAAATAATTGAAAGCATTGGATTTAGATTAATTTCTCCAGAAGAGATTAAGAAAATATCTGCAGCAAAGATTGTAACTCCAGAATTATATGATATTGACGGATTCCCGGTTGACGGAGGATTAATGGACTTGAGACTCGGAGCAATTGACCCGGGGGTTAGGTGTAGGACTTGCGGAGGAAGAATCAAAGAATGTCTCGGTCATCCAGGAAGCATTGACCTTGCAAGAGCAGTTATTCACCTAAAATATGTTCCTTTAATTGAAATGGGTCTGAGATGTTTTTGCCAGGATTGCGGTAAATTAATGCTTGCAGAAAAAGAACTTGAAAAATATACAAAAAGCCAGAGAGCAAAAAAAGCAAAAGATAAGAAAAAATGCCCTCATTGCGGAGTTGAACAAGAAAAAATTAAGCTGGATAAACCCACAAGTTTTTATCAAGGAAAAAGAAGAATCTTTCCAACAGAAATAAGAGAGCGTCTTGTTAAGATTCCTGATGAGGAGCTTGAAAAAGTTGGAATAAATCCAAAATATGCAAGACCTGAATGGGCAATTCTAACAATGCTTCTCGTTCCTCCAGTTACAGTCAGACCAAGTATTATTCTTGAAAGTGGAGAAAGATCTGAAGATGATTTAACCCATAAATTATCAGATATTATTCGTGCAAATCAAAGGCTTTGGGAAAATTTAAATGCAGGAGCTCCTGAAGTGATTATTGAAGACCTTTGGGATTTGCTTCAATATCATGTAACAACATTTTTTGACAACACTGTTGCAAGGGTTCCTCCTGCAAGGCACAGAAGCGGACAGCCTTTGAAAACAATTACAGAGAGAATAAAAGGAAAAGAAGGAAGAATTAGGAAAAACTTGGCAGGTAAAAGAGTAAATTATTCTGCTCGTTCAGTTGTTTCTCCAGATCCGAATATTGAAATTAATGAAGTTGGAGTTCCGATGGAAATTGCAAAGATAGTAACAGTTGCAGAGATGGTCAATGATTTAAATATCGAGAAATTAAAGGCGCTTATTAAGAAAGGGGAAGAATATCCTGGAGCAAATTACATCATAAGACCAGACGGAAAAAGAAAGAAAGTCACTCCTGAATTGAAAGAGGAGATTATTGAAGAACTTGCAGTCGGGTATAAGGTTGAAAGACATCTTCAAGATGGAGACATTGTTTTATTTAATCGTCATCCAAGCCTGCACAAAGGAAGTTTAATGGCTCATTATGCCAAAATTCTTCCTGGAAGAACATTCAGAGTCCATCCAGCTGCGGCAGCCCCATACAATGCAGATTTTGACGGAGATGAAATGAATATTCACTCTCCTCAAACAGAAGAAGCACGAGCAGAAGCAAAAATCCTCCTCGATGTTAAGAAAAACTTAATTTCTCCAAAAAACAATACAAACTGGATTGGATGCATCAAAGATGCAATAACGGGCGTTTACCTTTTAAGCAAAGCAAAATTATCTTTAGAGGAAGCAAACCAATTATTATACAAATCTGGAATCAATAGCAAATTATCTAAAAAAGAAATAGAAGGAAAAGAGCTTATCTCTCAAATCCTCCCAAAAATTAATTTTGAAAACAAATCTTTGAAAGTGAAAAATGGAGAATTTATTAAAGGAGATATTGATAAAACTGCGTTTGGAGAAGAAGACGGGGAGCTTATTAAAGAGCTTGATAAAGCTGTTGGGAGAGAAGAAACTTTTATAACTATTAAGAGAGCATTTAATTTAGCTAAGAATTATTTAACAGAAAGGGGAATTACAATTTCTATTGAAGACTTAGATTTAAGCCAAGACCTGATTAATAGGGGAGAGGAGATAATTAAAAAAGCTGAGAAAAAAACAGAGGAAATTATTGAAAGATATGAAAGAGGAGAACTTGAGATTGTTCCTGGCAAGACCTTGGAGGAATCCAGAGAAATTGCAATTCTTCAAACACTAAATGAGGTTAGAGCAAAAATTGGGGCAATTGTTAAAGAAGAGTTTCCTAAGACAAATCCTGTTAATCACATGATTCAATCTGGTGGCGGGGGAAATGCTTTGAATATAACCCAAATGGCTTCATGTGTTGGTCAGCAGGCATTTGCAGGAGGCAGAATTAATTTTGGTTATCAAGGAAGAACATTATCATTCTTTAAAAAAGGAGAACTTTCTCCTCGGGCAAGAGGATTTATTCACAGCCCATTTATTAAAGGTTTAAGACCAGATGAATTTTTCTTTCAGTCAATTACTGGCAGGGATTCATTAATGGATACTGCTCTTAGAACTCCAAAATCTGGATACTTATATAGAAGACTTGCTAATGCACTGCAAGATATTCGCGTGGAGTATGATAAAACTGTGAGAGACAGCAATAACAATATAATACAATTTGTCTATGGGGATGATGGGAAGGATGTTTCACGATTGCATCAAAAAGACGGAAAAATTGATTCTGGAGAAGCAGTTGGAATTGTAACAGCCCAATCATTTGGAGAAAGCTCAACACAGATGGTTTTAAACACTTTCCACATGGCAGGTGTTTCAGAAATGCAAGTTACAACAGGCCTTCCAAGATTAATTGAAATCTTTGACGCCAGAAGAACTCCTTCTTCTCCAAAAATGGAAATTTATCTGGAAAAAGAATATAATAATGAAAACAATGCAAGAACTTTTGCTGAAAAAATAAAAGAAGTAAAGGTAAAAGAAATTGCTTCAGAGATTAATTTGAATTTTAGCGAGAAAAAAGTAGAAATCAAAATTGATTCCAAAGGACTAAAACAAACACACACTTCATTAAAAAAAGTAGTTGAAAGGTTAAATGAAATTGGATTTAATGTAAAAGAAAAAGGAGATGTTATTTCTCTAAATGCTTCAGAATTTGATTTTAAAGAAATTTATAAATTAAAGGAAAAATTAAAAGAAACTATTATTTCTGGAGTGAAAAATGTAGAACAGGTTTTAGTTGTTAAAAAGAATTCTGACTATGTAATTATGACTCTTGGGACAAATTTGAAAGAGATTCTTGCATTAAAAGAAGTAAATAAAGATAAAACCATTTCAAATGACCTTCATGAAGTTGCAGAGGTTTTTGGAATTGAAGTTGCCAGAAATTTGATTATCAGTGAAATATCTGAGACTGTTAAAGCTCAGGGTCTTGATATTGATGAACGGCACTTGAAATTAATTACCGATGCTATGACTAACACTGGAACTGTGCGGGGAGTTACAAGAATGGGGATAATTGCCCAAAAATCTTCGATTCTTGCAAGAGCAACTTTTGAAACTCCAGTTAAGCAATTTGTTAATGCTTCAATTAAAGGAGAAAAAGAACAGCTTTCAAGTGTTATTGAAAATATCATTCTTAACCAGCCTGTTCCAGTTGGAACTGGTCTTCCTGGATTGATGGTTAAAGTCATTGGTCCATTAATAAAAAAAGAAAGTGAGAAAAAAACTGCTGAAAAGAAAGTTGTAGAAAAAGCAAATAAATAAATTTAAATTCTTTTTTCCGACGATAAATTATATATAACTTAAAAAGCTATAAACAAACATTTATAAATAGATTTTTAATGAACTTAATATGGTGAGAACTCTTGATATGCAGACACTAAGGTATCTTAATTTATTTAGAAAAGTGACAAGAGTAAATACTCGTTTTTGTTTTATGTATAATGAGACTTTATTTTTTTGTGTTCCAAAACACGTGCTTTCAAAGGCAATTGGCGAGGGGGGGAAAAATGTCAGAAAAATTAATGAAATTATAAAAAAAAGAGTAAAGATTATTGTCATTCCTTCTGGCTTGGGAGATGCTAAAAAGTTTGTTCAATCAATTGTCAGCCCTGTTGAGTTTAAAGACCTGTCATTAGAAGGCAATCAAATTAATATAACTGCCGGAAAAAACAGCAAAGCTGCTTTAATTGGAAGAAACAAAAGAAGGTTTTTAGAAATGCAAAAGATAATTCAAGATTTTTTTGGCAAGGAATTTAAAATTAGTTAGCTTTAAAAAGCATTTTCTCAATAAATTTATAACAAGATTTAAAAATCGTTTTATGATTTTGTTAATATTATAACATGGGACTAAAAAGTGCAGTAAAAAAACAAAAAG
This sequence comes from archaeon, assembly GCA_024278335.1. Taxonomy (GTDB): domain Archaea; phylum Nanobdellota; class Nanobdellia; order Pacearchaeales; family GW2011-AR1; genus JAJRTJ01. The sequence continues at coordinate 44,747 of JAJRTJ010000001.1, read as the reverse complement.
ACAGGAAAAAATTTAGATGGAAATCTCGGAAATATAAAGTTAGAGCTCTTGACCTTTATGCAAAGTCAGACCCGTTGGAAGTAGCAAACCAAGCAAAGGGAATTGTTCTTGCAAAAGTCCAGAAAGAAGCAAAACAGCCGAACTCTGCAATGAGAAAATGTTGTAAAGTTCAGCTTACTAAAAATGGAAAACAAGTTACAGCTTTTATTCCTGGAAATCTTGGGCAGAAATTTATTAATGAACATGATGAAGTTATGATTGAAAGAATTGGCGGAAAACAAGGGCGTTCAAAAGGAGATATTCCTGGTGTTAGATATAAAGTTATTCAAGTAAATGACCAGCCTTTGCACAGACTTGTAAAAGGAAAGATTGAAAAAGGTAGAAGATAAGATGACAGGAATTTCAAGAAGAATCAGACCAGGACAAAGAATTGAAAAATTGAGGTTAGAGGGAGGGAAACCATTCACAATTTCTGGAATAGTGAATCAAGTATATCTTAATGGAGAAGAAAAACCGCTTATAAGTCCAAAAGGAGAAAGATTAACTAAGAACCTTCCTGCAGGAGCTCATGGGGGAGATGAAAATGTTCCAGGAATAACTATTGCAAACTGGCATTATGGAGAAGCAAGACTGGTAAATGCCTTTTTGAGTGAAGACAATAAAGGAGCATATATTAAGTTATTGTAAAATGGCAGAAACAAAGCAAATTAATTTACCTGTATTCAAAGTTTTTGATAAATATGACTTATCTGAAATTGCAATTAAAGACCCGGGATTAAAAGATGTGATTAATCTTGAGCCAAAATTAATTATTAAAAGCCAGGGAAGAAATGTTGTCAAGCACGGGCAAATAAAAGTTAATATTATTGAAAGATTAATGAATAAACTGGCTGTTGCAGGGCATAGAAATAAAAAACATAAAATTGAAATCGGGCATGTGACGGGAAAATATGAAAGAAATATGAAAATTGTTCTTGAGGCATTTGGAATGATTGAAAAAAAGACAGGAAAAAATCCCATTCAAGTTTTAGTAAATGCAATTGAGAACGGAGCTCCGAGAGATGAGGTTACTGTCATTGAATATGGGGGGGCAAGATATCCTCAAGCAGTGGACTGCGCTCCATTACGAAGAGTTAATCTTGCTTTGAGAAATATTTGCCATGGAGCTTCTGATAAAGCATTTGGAAAAAAGAAAACAATTGCTCAAGCACTTGCAGAAGAAATCATGCTTGCTGCAGAAAACAATGGTGAAAGTTTTGCAGTAAAAAGAAAAAATGAGTATGAAAAACAGGCAGATTCTGCAAGATAAAGTAATTATTTTAGTGCGATAATTTTTTTAAATAGTTAATTATCAAAATTTCTATGCAAAACAATTCTTATGGTGGAAGAAAGGGTCTTGAAGAAAAAACATCTAGCAGATTAGATGCCTGCGAGGTTAGAGAGATAAGTGTTAATGAGGCTCAGGAGATAGTTAGGAATTATTCAGAAGATGACGGAAAAAGGCCTCATTTAGCCAGATTAATTAAAGAGTATATTTTGAATCCTCCTGAAGAACTGGAAAAAATGCACATGGCAGATATTTTGGATCTGGCAAGAAAAGTTAAATCCTATGCAGAAGAAAAAACAGACTGCAAATAAACAAAAGACTTTTAAACAAACTTTCTGATTAAATTATATTCTTGGAGATTAAAATGCCGGAAGAAAAATTTGAAGAATTAATGAAAAAGCAAAACAACATTAGAAATATTGCTATTGCCGCGCATATTGACCACGGGAAAACAACTTTCTCAGATAATTTGCTTGCAGGGGCAGGGATGCTTTCTGAAGAGACAGCAGGAAAGCAAAGAGCTCTGGATTTTCATGAAGATGAAGCTGCAAGAGGAATAACAATTGACAGTGCTTCAGTTTCTATGGTTCATGAATTTAAAGGAGAAAAATATTTGATTAATTTAATTGACACTCCGGGCCATGTTGATTTTGGAGGAGATGTAACCCGCGCAATGAGGGCAGTTGATGGATGTATTGTTTTGGCTTGTGCGGTTGAAGGAGTAATGCCCCAGACAGAAACTGTTTTGAGACAAGCACTTAAAGAATTAGTAAAGCCAGTTTTATTTATCAATAAAGTTGATAGATTAATCAAAGAAGTTAAGTTAACTCCAGAAGCAATGCAGGAAAAATTTATGAGCATTATTAATCATGTTAATGAATTAATTGAGAAGATTGCTCCAGAGGGATATAAAGAAAAATGGAAAGTTAATGTTGCTGACGGAAGTGTTGCTTTTGGCTCTGCATTTCACAACTGGGCTTTATCTGTTCCATATATGAAAGAAAAGAATATTACTTTTAAAGATATAATTGAAGCTTATAGCTCAGATAATGAAGAAGAGTGGAAAGCACTTGCAAAAAAAGCCCCTATTCACGAGGTTGTATTAAATATGACTATTGGACACCACCCAAATCCTGTTGAGGCTCAAAAATACAGAATTCAGAAAATCTGGCACGGAGATTTAGAGAGCCCTGTTGGGAAAAATCTCTTAGAATGCGACCCAAATGGAGAGCCGGTTTTTGTTCCAATTAAGATTGTTGTTGACAAGCATGCAGGAGAAGTTGCAGCAGGAAGAATGTTCTCTGGAACATTAAAACAGGGGGAGGATGTTTATATGAATCTTTCAGGGACCCAGACAAGAGTTCAGCAAGTTTCTGTTTACAAGGGTGCTCAGAGGATTGTTACAGAAGAGGTTTCTGCTGGAAATGTCGTCGGAATTGTTGGATTAAAGGATGTTTTTGCAGGAGAGACTGTTTCAAAAAACAAAATTGAACCATTTGAAGCAATTAAACATTTATTTGAACCGGTTGTAACAAAATCCATTGAAGTTACAAAAGCTGCAGACTTGCCAAAGCTTGTTGAAATTTTGAGGCAGGTTGGGAAAGAAGACCCTTCAATCAAAGTTCAAATTAATGAACAGACAGGAGAGAGTCTTATTTCAGGCATGGGAGAGTTGCATTTAGAAATTATTGAAAACAGGATTAAGACAGAAAAAGGCCTTGATGTAAAGAGCTCTCCTCCAATTATTGTTTACAGAGAAACTGTTGCAAAAGAAAGTCCGCAGGCATTTGAAGGGCGTTCTCCAAACAAGCACAACAGCTTTTTTATTAAGGTCGCCCCATTAGAGGAAAATATTTATGAGGCAATTCAAAATGGAACAATTCCTGAGGGAAGAATTAAAAAGAAGATAGATACAGGTGTTGCAGATTCATTAAGGGAATTGGGCTGGGATGGAGACACTATCAGAAATCTCAAGCATGTTTACAGAGGAAATGTGTTTTTAGATGAAACTCGTGGGGAAGTCCATATGTTGGAAGTAATTGAAATGATTTTAGACGCTTTTGAAATGGTTATGAACGAAGGTCCGTTGGCTCGTGAGCCCTGCATGAAAATGAAAGTTTCTTTAGTAGACATCAGGCTTCACGAAGATGCGATTCACAGAGGACCTGCACAAGTTTATCCTGCAGTCAGAGACGCCATTAAAGGAGCTATGCAAGGTGCTTCTCCTTCGATTCTTGAGCCATTACAGATTCATTTAATTGAAATGCCCGGAGAATATCTTGGAGCAGTTACAAAACTTATTGGAGGAAAAAGAGGGCAGATGCTTAATGTTAATCAAGAAGGGGATAATGCGGAGATGGAGGCAAAAATCCCTGTTGCAGAGATGATTGGATGGTCATCTGATTTAAGAAGCGCTACAGAAGGAAGGGGAGTCTCGTCGTTAAAAGACCAGTTATTTGAAAAACTTCCTGCAGCAATGCAAGATGAAGTTATTAGAAAAATTAGAGATAGAAAAGGGCTGGCTGAAAACCAATAATTATTAATTATTGGACGCAAATCCACGCAGTGATTTGTATAAAGGGGCTGGCGGAGAATCAGTAGATTTTTAAATTAATTCTAAACTAATCTCTTATGGCAATTGAAAAGGTTTTAAAAGAAATGCTTCAGAAAATTCCAGAAGGAGAATTTTATTGTGGGATTGGAATGAATTACAATGGATATCGCATAGTTGCTTTTCCTGGCCCAGAGGTAGTAGACTCGGGGAGAGCAGAACATTCTCCTCTACATTATCATATATTTTTCAGTGGCAAACAATTGAGAATAAATTGTGACACTCTGGAAGAATTGGACGGAAGGGAAGTTCCTAAAAACTTGAGAAAATATTTGAAAGAGAACAAAGACGAAATAAGAAAAAGAGTTGAAGAGGTTTTTTTAACAGGAGCATGCTCTTAAAAGGTTTTACCGACGATAAAAACCCTTTTTTAATATTGTTTTGGAAAATAGAAAGGTTTTTAAATACATTTTTTCATTAAACATTACGTAAAAAAATTACGATTAAAAATAAGATGGCAAAAGAATTACCAAACATGAACGTTGTTTTTGTAGGGCATGTTGATGCTGGAAAATCAACAACAGTTGGTAGACTAATGTTTGATGGTGGTGCGGTTTCTGAACAAGAAATGGCTAAGCTTAAGGAAGAAGCTGCTAAACACGGAAAGCAAGGTTTTGAATTTGCTTATATCATGGATAATATTAAAGAAGAAAGAGAAAGAGGAGTTACAATTGACTTAGCTTATAAGAAATTAATGACTCAGAAGTATCAGATTACAATTATTGACGCGCCAGGTCACAGGGACTTTGTTAAGAACATGATTACTGGTGCTTCACAAGCTGATTCGGCATTCTTAGTTATTGCGGCTCCAAGCGGAGTTCAGCCACAAACTACAGAACATTTATGGCTATTAAGAACAATGGGTGTTTCAGCAGTTGCTGTTGCAGTTAATAAAATGGATGAAGTTGAATATTCTGAAGAAAAATTCAATGCAGTAAAAGAAGATGTTACAAAATTATTAAAACAAGTTGGATATAATCCCGAAGAAGTTCCATTCCTTGCTATTTCAGGATTACAAGGAGATAATGTTGTCAATAAATCCGATAAAATGGCTTGGTATAAAGGTCCAACTGTGAAAGAGCAATTTGATTTGTTCCCTGCACCAGAAAGACCTGTTGACCTTCCTATGAGAATGCCTGTTCAAGATGTTTATGAAATTACGGGTATTGGAACTGTTCCAGTAGGTAAAATTGAAACAGGGGTAATGAAACAAGGACACAAAGTTATTGTTCTTCCAGGAAGAAGCGGTAAAGGAATTGAAGGAGAAATTAAAACAATTGAAGCCCATCATGAAACATTGCCTGAAGCAGAAGCAGGAGATAATGTTGGAGTTAATATTAGAGGAGTAGGTAAAAAAGACATTGCAAGAGGAGATGTTATTTGTGATGCAGAAAAACCAGCAAAGATTGTTGATGAATTTGTAGCACAAGTTGCAGTTATTGCGCATCCTTCAGTCTTAGCTAAAGGATATACTCCAGTATTTCATGTTCACACTGCTCAAGTTCCATGTCAATTTGTTGAGCTTATTGAAAAAACATCGCCTGATGGAACAAAGCAAGAAAACCCAGACTTTTTGAAGAATGGTGACCTTGCTAAGGTAAGGATTAAACCAATGGGAAACCTTGTTCTTGAAACGCAGGCTGACAACCCGCATATGGCAAGATTTGCAATCAGAGATGCTGGTGCAACAGTGGCAGCAGGTGTTTGCGTTGAACTTACTGAAAAAAAGTAATAAGGACAGAGGGGATTAATTTATTCTGAACTTATTAAAAAAGAAGAAAGAATTTAAATTCTATTTTTAATTATGGAAATAACAGAATTTCAGAGAAAAGTTTATGAAATTGTTAAAAAAATCCCAAAAGGCAAGGCCATTAGCTACAAAGAAATAGCAGAAACCTTAAATAGTTCTCCAAGAGCAGTTGGACAGGCTTTAAAAAGAAACCAGCTGTGCCAGTCAAAATCCCATGTCATAGAGTTATACACTCTAATGGGAAAATTGGAGGATATAAAGGAGTTAAAGATTCAAGATTAGAGAAAGAACTATTAGAAAAAGAGGGGATAAAACCGAATAATTTAAAAACCATTTAAATTTCTTAATAAAAGTAGAAAAATAGTCGTATTGTGATTATCATTTTCACATTCATTTTCAATTATTTGAGAAAGAAATTTCACAAAAGTAAGTGGGAACTATTTTTCTAGAAATCATTAGATTTCAAATAAATTAAATAACGGAGAAAAAATGGCAAAAATAAGTCCAGTATCAATTAAGTATATGATACATGCCAACTTTACAGCAGAAGGAGCTTTAGAAAAGCCAGATGTAATTGGAGCTGTTTTTGGACAAACAGAAGGTTTGCTTGGAGCTGACCTTGAAATGCGAGAACTGCAAAAAGAAGGAAAAATTGGAAGAATTGAAGTTGATTTAGAAAGAAAAGATAAATTAACTACTGGAACAATTAAAATCCCCACTGCAGTTGACCAGTCAGAGACAACCTTGATTGCAGCAGCTATTGAAACCATTGAAAGAATTGGTCCATGCGATGCACAAATTGAAATTGAAAAAATTGAAGATGTGCGAGGAAGCAAAAGAGACTATATTCTTGAAAGGGCAAAAAAACTGATGCAAAATATTCAAGGGGCTACTGATTCAAGAGCAATCTCAAATGAGATTAAGGATGCAACAAAAACTTCTGGAGTTCAAGAATATGGAGACGAAAAACTTCCTTGCGGAGGAGACCTTTCTGAAAAAGAAATTATTGTTGTAGAAGGAAGAGCTGATGTTATTAATCTGTTAAAAGCAGGAATTAAAAATGTCATTGGAATGAATGGAACAAAACTTCCTGAAGCAATAAAAGAACTTGGAAAGGAAAAAGAATTGACTCTTTTTGTAGATGGAGACAGAGGGGGAAAACTGATTGCGCAAAATGTTGTTGACAATGCAAATGTCAAATATATTGCAAGTGCTCCAGACGGAAAAGAAGTTGAAGAGCTGACAAGCAAGGAAATCCTTATGTATTTAAGGAAAAAAGTTTCTCCTGAACTTTTCCTAAGGGAAGGTTCTGGCGAAGATTCTGCAGATAAACCAGAGACCTCTCAAGAAAGTTTTACTTTAGATGAAAAGGCTAAAGCAAAAATAAAAGAAATTTATGAAGAGAATGAAGGAACAGGAAAAGCTGTTCTTTTAGATGACTCTTTAGAAGCATATAAAGAAGTTTCTGCAAAGTCTGTTTCAGGAGTCTTAAAAAGAATAAGAGAAAAACCAGGGGTTATTGTCCTTGACGGAACAGTGACCGGCTCTTTATTAAGTGCTGCTGAAGAAGTTGGATGTAAAGCAATTGCAGCCCCTAATTTTGGAGCAACAGACACAACTATTGAACTTTTGAGTTTTTAAGTTAGGAGAAAATCCTAACTTCTTTTTTATTTTTCCAAAACTTTAAATATAATGATTGACGATTTATAATATGGCAGAAAGAGGTAAAATTTTTAGATGGGTGATTCTTATTTCAATTATAATTGTATTATTTTTAGCAGTTTACTTTACATGGTATTATTTTCCTAAATGCGATAATATGTCTTGCTATGTTGCTCATCAAGAAAAATGCAGAAAGGCAAAATTTATCAATGATGGTCCAGAAAAAACATGGGTCTACAAAATTCTTGGCAAAAATGAAAATAAGTGCGATATAGAAGTAACCTTGCTTCATATCAAAAAAGGGGATATTAAAATGAAAGTTCTTGAAAATAAGGAGATGATTTGTTCTCTTAATTATGGGAACAGGAGGAATCCAGAGATAGATTTAACAAAATGCCATGGAGAGTTAAGAGAAGAAATTCAGAATCAAATAATTCAAAAACTTCACACATATCTTGTTGATAATCTTGGAGAAATTGGTGAGGAGTTGAAGAAGATATAAAAAAGGAGTTTCTTTTTTTAAATTCATGGCAATAAAAATAGGTCCTGCAGGAATTGGTTCTGTGAAAGATGTTGAAGAAACTTTTGCAAGATACAAGGAGCTGGGAATACAAGCTGCAGAAATCTCCTTTACTTACGGAGTTTTTATTAAATCAAAAGAAGTTGCAGAGAAAGTTAAGAAGGCTGCAGAAAAATTTAATATTTCTCTTACAATCCATGCGCCTTACTGGATTAATCTTAATTCTAAGGATAAAGAAAAAATTAAAGCAAGCAAAAAGAGAATTTTAAGGTCTTGTGAAGTTGGAACTTGGCTTGGAGCAAAAAAAGTTGTTTTTCATTGCGGTTATTATGGAAAGTTTTCAAAAAAAGAAACTTATGAAAGCATTAAAAAAGGAATTTTAGAGATGCAAGAAGAAATTAAAAAGAACAAATACACCCCCAAACTTGCTCCAGAGATTATTGGAAAAGCTAATGTATTTGGAAGCCTAAATGAGATAGCACAACTTGTCAGAGACACTCGGTGCAGTTTTTGCATTGACTTTGCACATATGATTGCAAGATATAAAACATATAATTTTAAGGAAGTAAAAAAAGTTTTTAAGCAATATAAAGATTGGCATGTGCATTTTTCTGGAATTGAATATGGAAAAAAAGGAGAGAAAAGACATCTTGCAACAGAAGAAAAAGAAATAAAAAGATTATTGAAAGAACTTCCAAAAAATAAATCCATTGTTGTTATTTATGAGTCTCCGAATCCAATTAAAGATGCAATCAAGACGATTAATATCAAAAACAATTCTGAAACTTTTTGTCATGACAACCAGTGAATTATTTAGCATTGGAAAATTACTATATCTTGTTACTACAATAAAGTTTATAAACAAAAATCATTTGGGAATAGCGCAGAAATCAATGATTTCTGTTAATTAAATTTAAGATGGAATATAATATGAACATAGACAAAAAACTTCCAGTTTTTTATCTTGTGGCAATCATGAGCTTTTTTTTGTTAGTTTCCACTGTAAGTGCTAGCGGTTATACCATCGACCTTGTTACTGTTGACGGAGTTTCTTTGGAAGACAATGTAAGTGTTGTTGCTGGAGAGACTATTGAAGTAAAGGTTTGGTTTGAAGCTAAAGCAAACGACACTGATGTCTCTATGGAAGTAGAGATTGAAGGTGAAAAAGTGGAAACAAAAGAAGCTACAAGTGTATTCGATGTAGAGGACGGAAAAACTTACAGAAAAGTTATTGGTATAAAAGTTCCTTATGAACTTAAAGACCAAGTAAGCGACTCTGCAACTCTTACTGTTGAAATAGACGGCAAGAATTATAAAGAAATTAAAGAATACACCATTAATCTCCAAAGACCATCGTATAACATTGACATTAAGTCAGTTAGTGTTGACAAAAATGTCCGTGCTGGAGAGACAATTCCAGTAGACATTGTTATTAAAAACAGAGGTTATAATGACCTTGACGATGTTTATGTGGCAGTTTCTATCCCCTCATTAGATGTGGAAAAAACTGCATATTTCGGAGATTTAGTAGCTATTGAAAGTTGCTCTAATTCTTGCGATGATGACGATGACACTGACACTGCAAGCGGAAGACTTTACATAAAAGTCCCTTATTCTGCAGAACAAGGTGTTTATGCTTTGGAAGTTGAAGTATCAAATGATGATACAACAGCAAACAAGGTAACTCAAATCGCAATTGGCAACTCATTCCCAGAGAATGTGATTGTTACAGCTTCCAGTAAAACTGCATCTGCAGGAGAAGAAGCAGAATACGAGTTATTGGTTATCAACCCAACTAATGAACTTACTGTATTCAGAGTTATTTCTGAAAACAATCAAGACGTAAGTTCAAGGGTAAGCAACTCAGTAATTGCAGTTCCTGCAGGATCAAGTAAGACCATTACTGTTGCTGCTAAAGCAGAAGAAGAAGGCCAATACAGCTTTGATGTGACTGTATTGTCTGCAGATTCTAGCGCAAGCGTAGCAACTCTTAATCTAAATGTTGAAGGAAGAGGGTCTGTTGATGCAGTAACTATTTTAACAATCATCTTGGCAATTATCTTTGTGGTATTGCTAATTGTATTGATTGTTTTAATTGGAAAGAAATCAGATAAAGCTGAAGAATTTGGAGAAAGCTATTATTAATTTTCTTTTTTTTATTTTTTATTTTTTTATTTATTGTTTTAAAGATTATCCTATTAAAACACTTCTTTCAGTTTCTTCCTGAAATTGGACTCTTTTTCTGGAAATTTTTCTTGAAACTTCAATTAATTCAGAATAAAGGCCCCTTGCAGTTGCAGGTGTAAACCCCATATTTGTTAATACTTGCATATAATCCTCGGAAGTTAATCTACATCCTTGATTCATTCCAAAGTAAAGATGAGTTTCTGCCTGAACTCTTTTTTCTGCAATTTTTCCTTTTAAAATATCCCCATATCTTGGATGCTCCTGGCAAAATTCTTCAACTGCTTCTGAAATCCTTCTTGATTTTTCAACATTTTCCACTTCAACTCTTGCATAACATCTATCTCCAACAAACTCCCCTTCAAAACCAGCGGAATTAATTTCTTTTCCTAATTTTGGCCTTGTTCTGTCTATTTTTCCTGCAATAGATTTTATTGGAATAGCAATTCTGTCTGTTGCAATTAATTCCAATATTTTTCTCTGCAAATCTCTCATTTTATTTTTAATTATTTAACTAATAATAGATAACCTTAAAGAGTATATTAAGTATTGTGGTGAAAAAGATTACCACAAGATTTATAATCTTCAAAGAAATAAATTAATTATGAAAGAAGTGATTTTAATTGAATTTGGTCTTACAAAAAACGAGGCAAAAGTTTACTCTGCCTTGCTCACCCAAGGACCATGTTTAGCAGGAATTATTTCTCAAAAAACAGGACTTCATCGCAGAACTGTTTATGATAGTATTGAAATGCTTATTAAAAAAGGATTAGTAGGATATATTTTAAAAAATAGAAGAAAAATCTTCAAAGCAGCAAATCCAAAAAGATTTATGGAAATCATAAAAGAAAAAGAAAAAAAATTAGAAGAAATTATGCCGGAGATGCTTTTAAATTATGAGCAAGTTAAGAAAAAAGAAGAGACTAACTTTTACAGAGGGAAACTTGGGTTAAAAACTGTTTTTGAAGACCAGATTGAAACTGGGGAAGAAATTTTAATTTTAGGGGCTTCTCCTCTGGCTCATGAAGTATTGCAATTTTATTTTAAATGGTTTGATGAAAAGAGGAAAAAAAGAAAAATTAAAACAAGAATAATCTTCAATCAAAGAGCAAAGAAAACTCCCAAAATCCCTTTATCATAAATAAAATTTCTTCCTCAAAAATACGCCTCCCCTCTTGCAGTAAATATTTATGGAGAAAAAGTTGCAATAATCTTGTGGAGCAAAGAAAATCCTTTTGTGATTGTAATTAAAAATTCAGAAGTCAGCGAAGGATATAAAAAATATTTTGAGTTATTGTGGAAAGTTGCGAAAAAAAGTTAGAAAAGAAATCTTTTTAAATCAAATATTCTGCCTTATTTTTATGAATCTTGCTCAAAGAACAACAAAAAGTAAAAACAAACCAAGGAGGTTAGATGCTCCAGGGATTGATTTATACGAAGGAAAAAGAAGAATAAAAAGAATTAGAAAAGAGTTTGTTCCTCCAAATATTAAAGAAGATTTGTCCATAAGTGAAAGAGAAGAAGCTTATAAAAGACTTGTTGCTAATCCTGAAGAAGAATCAAGGAAGATTGTTATTGTGTGGGAGAATATTTCAGATAGATTGGGTAGACATTGTAAAAGAGTTTATTTTCCCCTTTGTTTAAATAATCGCTCCACTCCAAGAGATTTATTGACTTATTTGAGGGGGGAAAGAATCCTGCCATGGGTTGAAAATCCCCGGCATAAAAGGGGGGCGGTGGAAGCCCCTAATTTTAGGTTAAGAGATGAATTTCCAAGAGAATTTACATATTACCATCTTGTTGAAAAAAAGATAATTTTTGGAAAGGAGGGTTTTAATCTTATGAAGGGAAGATTAAAGGAATTAATTTCTCCTACGAGCATAGAAAGAGGTATTCGCACAGTGGAGCTGTATTAAAGATTTTGTTTGCAACCTTAAGCTAATTCATATAAAAATCACAATCATATTTTCAAACTAACTACCTTAGAAATCCCGTCATGCATTGAAACTCCATAGAGATTAGTTGCATTTGAGATTATCTCATCATTGTGTGTGATAATTATATACTGCCCTTTTTCCATGTATTTATTTAATAATCCTGCAAGGCGATTTGAATTTCTTTTATCAAGTGCTGCATCTATTTCATCTAAAATATAAAAGTAATATGGTTTTAATTCTTGAATTGCAAAAATTAAAGAGAGTGCAACCATTGTCTGCTCTCCGCCTGAAAGAGAGGTTACATCAAAATATTTTCCATGCCCTGTTTTTACAATAATGTTGACCCCTGCTTCAAAAGGGTGTTTTTTGTTTTCAATTTCAAGAGAAACCGTGCCTTTGGTTGAAATTTGTGCAAAATTCCGAGAGAAAATTTCATTGAGGTCAGCAAGTGTAGAAAGAAAGGCTTTTTTCTTTTTTACATCAATTTCATGAATAATCTTAAAAATTCCTTGTTTTTCTTTTTCAATAATTTCTACTTTTTCCTGAATTTTATCATATTCTTCTTTCACTTCGTCGTAAGTCTCAAGAGCTCTCATATTTACAGACCCTATTTTTGAAAGAATATCCTGGGTTTTAGCGAGCTTCTTCATTAAAACATCTCTGCTTGCCTTAATAATTTCAATGTTTGGAAATTCTAAAAGCTCCATTTCTAATGCTTCTAACTCTGCACTATGCCTTGCTTTTTCAACATTCAAGTTATTTATCTCTGCTTCAATATTTGAAACATGATTATTTTTTTCAGTCAAAAGAATTTCTTTTTCTCTAATCTGTTTTTGAATATCCTCTCTTTCTCTTATTAATTTTTCATATTTTTTAGTCAGTTCTGCTTCTTGCTGTCTTTTTGCTTCAAGAAGATTTTGGTTTTCTTTTATACTGTTTTCCAGCCCTTTTAATTCTTCTTGAATATCTTCTTTTTCTCTTTTTAATTGCTTTAAAGATATTTTGGCTCGTTCTAATTCTTTTTGCTTAAATGAAATCTCTGAAGTTACATTTTCCTTTGTCCTAAGAGAAATCTCCTGCACTTCTAACTGCAATGTTTCATATCTATGCTCAATATTAGAATTTTCATCAAAACTTTCTTCAAGACTTTTTCTTTTTTTAGCCAAAGAATCCAGCTCCTCTTTTATCTGGTCTATTTTTTCCTGCAGGACCTTAATCTGCTGTTTTTTTCCCTCAATATTTGCAATTTTTAAAATATCAGATTCTCTTCTGGAAATCTCGTTTGACAATTGCTCTATGTCTTCTTTCAATATCTCTCTTTTATTATAAAGTGCAGTTAATTCTGCATCTGCATCAGAAATTTCTTTTTCTAATTTTTCTAATTTTGGAGATATTTCAGTTTTTATAGAACAAACATGTTCTTGAGTTATCTTGCTCTTGCACATAGGGCAGATATCTATCTTAGAGATTTGCTCAATAATCTTTTTTTGATTTTCAATTTCATATTCATTTGTATGAGAAATTTTTTCCAGCTCCCTTTCTCTTGAATTAAGCTCTTCTAATTGCTTTCTTTTCTCAGATAAAATAGTCTTTAATTTATTGAGTATTTCTGGAGTAGAGCGAGAATCAAAAAGGTCAAGAGAAAGGGAATTTATTTGCTTTAGTAAAAAATCTGCCTCATTGATGTAATTTTGAAGCAGATTCTTTTTATCCTGAATCCGCGATTCAAGAGTTTTTAATTCTGAACGAGTCATGTAAAATTTTTTTCTTTCTTTTTCAAGAAATTCTAATTCAAGTTTTTTTGCCTCAATTTGCTTTTGATTTTTTTCAATAGAAGGAGATTCTCTTTGAAGCTCTTTGAGAGTTTTTTCAATTTCCTGAATTGATTCAAACAAATCCCTTTTTTGCTTTTCAACGGAAGAGAGTTTTCTTTCATTACCCTCTTTCTTAACTGTAAGCCCTGCTAAATCTGCCCGGATATTTGCCATTTCTTTATTAAGTTGTTCTTGCTGAAGACCAGTTTCTTTTTGCATTTTAGAATTAACTGAGACAATCTTTGCTTCAGATTCAGATATTTCTGATTTAAGGGCAAGTATTTTCTTTTTAAGTTTAGCAATTTTTTCCTGATTCTCTTTTATTGCAGATTGGACTTTTTCTACTTGCTTTTGTTTTTTTATTAAATCATAAGAAAGAATACTTTTTTTGAATACTTTAACATCTTTTTCTAATTTCTTGAATTTCAAAGCTTGTTGCCTTTCTTTTTCAAGATTATTTAAAAAAGCAGTTCTTTCCTTTAAAACAGTTGTTACTTCTTTTAACCTTGCCTCTGTTTTCTCAAGTTCTTTTAGGGATTTTGCCTTTCTCATTTCATAGATTGAAATTCCTGCAACTTCTTCAATAATTTTTCTTCTTTCTTCTGTCTGCATCTTGACAAAATTTTGGATTTCCCCCTGAAGAATAATATTAAACCCATTTGGGTCTAGTCCTGCCTGAGCTAAAAGAGAAAGAACTTCCTGCCTTGTTTTTGTCTGGTTGTTTATTTTGTAAATACTGGAGCCATTTCTTTTAACAATCCTCTTTAAAGAAATTTCTTTTGAATCAATTGAAAAAACTTTATCAGAATTATCAAAAATAATTTCTACTGAAGCTTCTTTTGCAGGTCCTGCTGTTTTTGAACCCATAAAAATCAGGTTTTTTGCTTTTGCAGCTCTTAAGGATTTTATGCTTAATCTTCCCAAAACAAAACAAAGCGCATCAGAAACATTTGATTTTCCTGAACCATTTGGACCAAGAATTACATTGATTCCTGGAGTAAACGGAAGCTCTGTTTTTTTAACAAAACTCTTAAATCCGTGCATCACCAATTTTTTAATATAAACCATGATTGTTTTAGGAGAATTTTGTTTTTAAAGATTAAGATAAAGTAGTTTGTGCTTTTTCATGCAAAGCATTTTTATAAGTCTCCCAGCATTTTCTAAAAATTCCCTTATTTGCATATTTTTCTGCATATTTTTTAATGAATTTTTGAGTTAATGGGTCAGAGGTGTATCCAGAACCGACTTCTTCTCCATATTCTTGCTTTATTTTATTCATTTCTTTTTCTCTCATTGATTTAGCTAAAATAGATGCTGCAGAAACTGAGATATGTTTTGCATCTGCCTTGTGCTCGCAGGAAATTATCAAAGTTGAGAGATTTTTAATATGCTGTTTTAAAAATGCCTCCCACTTGACTATGCTTACAGAGGGGCAGTCCACTATAACTTTTATGTCTTGTTTTTGATTGTTTAATTTGTTGATTATTTTAGCTATTTTCATTGCTTCAAGTTCATTGAGCTTTGTCCCTTTTTCTTGAGAGGAATCTATCTCGTCAGGAAAGACTTTTTGGATTTCATAAGCAGTAGCTCTTTTTTTTATTTCGCCTGCAAGAAATTCCCTTCTTTTTGGAGTCAATTGCTTGCTGTCTTTTACTCCTAATTTTTCTAATTCTTTTTCTGCCTCTTTTGTTAATAAACATCCTGCAAGAATCATCGGCCCAATAACTGGTCCTCTGCCAGCATCATCAATCCCTAATTTTAAGAGGTTCATTTAAGAAAAAAGGGCCGAGAGTATTTAAGGGTTGTTGATAATTGGACGAGTTCTTCAATCGGGGGAGATTGTATAATAGCGGGGGTGGGATTTGAACCACACGACCTCCGGGTTTCCTATGCAAACGCGTAGGAAAGGAAAGCCTACGGCTTTGCTTATGGGCCCGACGAGCACTCCAGACTGCTCCACCCCGCTATAAAAATTAAACTTGCTACTTGCTTTTAAAGGTTTTGGACAAGATTGGTTTTAACGCCCAGGGCAGGAATTGAACCTGCGAGCCCCGAAGGGCCCGGTTTAGCAAACCGGTGCACTAACCACTATGCGACCTGGGCATGTAATTTAAAGAATAATTCTATTTTAAAAGATTATGTATTTGCTATTTCAAGACAATAAATCTATCTCTTCCAGAATTCTTGGCTTGGTATAGTGCTTTATCTGCTCTTGACTTCATTGATTTTTTAGAGTCTCTTTGTTTTCTATATTGAGTAATTCCTCCACTAGCAGTAACTTTGTATTTTTTCAAAAGCCGGTCTTTATGAATTGCATTCTGCAATCTTTTTGCAAATCTTTTTGCTTGAGAAAGATTTGTTTCCGGCAAAAGAATCAAAAATTCCTCTCCTCCAAATCTCGTAACAGTATCTGCGGTTCTTGCATTTTTTACCATAACTTTTGCAAGTTGTTTTAATAAATCATCTGCAAGAACATGCCCATATTTATCATTTATTTTTTTAAAAAAATCTATATCTAAGATAATCAACGAAAGATTTTGCTGTCCTCTTTTTGCTTTTTCAGTTTCCATAGAAAAAATTGTTTCAAAAAATCTTGTGTTATACAATCCAGTTTTTTCATCTCTTGTTGCAGCGTCATAAAGAAGAGAAATTGAATCATACATATGATTAAACATGCCTTCAATCTTGTCTCTTAATTTTGGGTCAAGAAATTTTATTTTTTCTTTTAAGCTCTTATCCATATTTTTTAAAAATCAAGTGATTATTTAAGTTTTTTTAATTTCGCTTGTCTTTTTCCAAGAAACATAGTTTTTTTCAAGCAAGTCAATAACTTCTTGTCTTTGGGCAGATTTTCCCAACCCCTTCCAATCTAAAACTGCGAAATCAACTTCTTCTTGTGTTTTATCTAAAACTTCTTTTAAAACCTCTTCTGTCAATGACAGAGCATATTGAGGGATTATATGAGCTAAAGCAATATTTGAATTTCCCTGCAATTTATTAAAATTAGGGCAGTAGTGCGGACCCCCGATTCCAATTGCTATTTCATTGTAGGGATTTTCCTTAAATTCTTCAATGGTTTTTTTAATTGTTTTTGCAATAACAAATGCTGCTTTTCTATCAGACCATTCAAAATCTGTTGAGCCAATTTCAATAAAAGCACATGGCTTGTTAATTAAAGGCCCATGGTGAGTGCCTTCTAAAGTTATCTTATATTTTTTGTCAAGTTCGTGTTCTTTTGCAATGGTCTGGAGATTCTCAAACAATTGCTTATTAAACAAAGCTGAGCCTTGACAGACTTTATTTGGCTCTCCTCCTGCATCTGCTCTTGGATATGGATTGCCTGGAACATGAATTGAAAGTGTTTTTTCTTTTTTTTCAGATTGGTGTTTTGAAGCAAAAATTATAAAATCAAACTGAGAAATTCTTTCTAAATCTAAATTTTCTTTATGCAAGATATCTTCTTCAACTAAATGAAAATTAAAGTTTCCAAACTGGCTTAAAGAAGTGGTTATGTTTATTCCTGCCTTGTCTTTTTTTGATGCAATGATTAAATATTTGTTATACATAATTAATAAAGAAAACAAGAGATTTTAAGTTTTATGAAAGTGGGGGGCGAACTATCATTCTCCATCTTTTTTTCCCAGAATCAGTAAATCTTCCATAAACTCCAGAAGGAAAAATTACTCCTTGAGAAAGTTCTTTTTTCAAGAGATGGCCTCTTGGATTACAACAATTTAAAAAAACAACCCTGTTCCAGTAAAATGAGCATCAGCAACCAAATCCACAATAGGAACATCTCTCAACCCCCTTGGATTATCTGCTTGTGTTGACCATTGTCCGAATTCATCATAAAAACCATGGCCTGCGATAAAGCAAGTTGGATTTCTCCTTATCAAACCCCACATTTTTTCAAATAATGGGTCATCTTGATTATAAGTTAAAAAATCCTCTAATTCTAATCTTGCTATTTTTCTTAAATCAAATCTTATCTTAAATTTTCTTGCAACATCTCTTGAAGAAGAATCATCTAAATTAGGGGAAAGAAAAAAGTCCAAAGAGAAATCTCCGCAGAGGATATCCCCAACATAACCTAATCCTTCAAATGAATAATTTTGCATAGTTTTTGATTAAAGTAATAATTTAAAAACTTTTTTAGGTTTTGTTGTATATGAAAAAAAAGAGGGAAGTTTTGTTTGTATGTAAATATAATCGCTTTAGAAGCAAGATTGCTGAAGCATATTTTAAGCAAATAAATAAAAATAGGCTAATGAAAGCAAGGAGTTCGGGGATTATTGAAATGAATAATCCATTAAGTTTCGGAGAAAAAGAAAGAAACAGATATTTAAAGAAGAAGCATGGAATTAGGTTTAAAATAAAATCGCAAGGAGTTAGTGCTAAATTATTAGAAAAAGCGGACAAGATAATCATTGTTGCAGGTGATGTTGCAAAAGATATTTTTAATCATCATCAGTGGAGAAATAAAGTTGAAGTGTGGAAAGTTAAAGATGAATCTTCTGCAAATAAAAAAAATATTGACTTAATTGTAAATCAGATAAAGAAGAAAGTTAAGGAGTTGGTGAAAAGTGAATGAATGGCTTGAACTTTTGATTGGAATTTTTGTTTTAATCTTGGGGGTTCCTATTGGAGATTTATTAAGAAAAGTTGTTGAAAAAGACGAAATTAAAAAAGGTCAGAAATGGTTTATTATTCTCGTTTGGTTAGGATTAATTGGGGGTCTTGCTGGACTGGTTATGAGAAATGATGTCTTATTGTTTAGTGGGTTTTTTATTGCTATTGTTAGCTCTAGGAGCCTAAAGAAAAAGTAATCAATTATATGAAAATTAATTTTTCCTTTGACCTAAAAGTCTAAGCAAGAATAAGAACATATTTATGAAGTCAAGATATAATTGAAGGGCAGCGATTGTAGCATATTTTGAGAGTGTTCTTGGATTTGACTGAGATGCAATTTTCTTGAATTTAAAATTATCATAAGCAGTCAGACCTGCAAAAAGAATCACTCCAAGAATAGAAAGAATAAAGTCAAATTGGGAACTTTTTAAAAAGATATTAATAACAAGTGCGATAAGAATTCCAATTAATGCCATAAATAAAATTGGCCCAAGAGAAGAAAGGTCTTTGTCTGTGAAAAATCCGAACAAAGCCATAATTGCAAACATTGATGAAGCAATGAAAAATGTCAAAGCAATTGATGAAGAAGTATAAACTAAAAAGATAACTGCAAGAGTTAATCCATTAATTGCAGAATAAAATAAAAAAAGAGCTGTTGCTGTTTTTGAAGAAATATTCTTTATAATTCCTGAAATTGCGACAACAAGAGCCAACTCTAAAATAATCAATGCCCAAAAAATAAGCATATTTGAAAAAATTAATTTATAAAGAGCAGGAGTATTTGCGACAATTAATGCAATTATTCCAGACAAAGCTAAACCTAAGAACATTAAAAAATAAATTTTTTGAAAAAATTTTGAAATTAATAGATTAGGCATTATTTAGAATAGAAAAATGGGTTTTTAAAAATTATGAAACATTGAATTTATAAACCATTTTTTAATCTTAATTTTATGTTATATCTCATTGGATTAGGTTTGGATAAAAAAGGAATCTCCCAAGAAGGATTGGAAATTGCAAGAAGATGCAAGAAAGTTTATCTGGAAAACTATACTGTTGATTTTCCTTATAAAAAAGGAGAATTAGAAGAAGTTTTAGGAAAAGAAATTAATCCAGTTAATAGAGATTTTGTTGAAAGTTTGGGTTTTATTGATGAAGCTGTTAAAAAAGATGTTGCATTACTTGTTTATGGAAGCCCTTTAACTGCTACAACACATATTGCAATTATTGAAGAATGCAAGGCTTCTGGAATTAAGTGCGAGGTTATTTATAGTGCAAGTGTTTTTGACGGGATTCTTGAAACAGGTTTGCAATTTTACAAGTTTGGGAAAGTTGCGTCAATGCCTGTATGGATTGCTTCAGAAAATTATAAACCAGATAGTTTTATGAAAATTGTTAAAGACAATCAAAAAATTGATGCGCACTCTTTGATTTTAATTGACATTGGGTTAGAGATTGAAGATGCACTGGGTCAGCTACAAAAAGCTGCTAAAAATCATGGAGTAAAGTTAGGAAAGTTGGTTTTGTGCCAAAGAGTTGGAGCAGAAAAGAAAAATATTTTTTATGGAACAATTGAAGAGATTAAAGAAAGAGCTGTTAAAAAGCCGTATTGCTTGATTATTCCCTCTAAAAAGTTGCATGATTTAGAAAGGAAGAGTTTGGAAGGGTTTAGTGAATAAAGAGATAAATTTTTAAGCAAAGATTTCTTATTCAAACCATGTCAGCTAAAGGAATTTCGAACTGCAGAATTATTTCTATTATAGCTGAGATTATTATTTAAATGCTGAGCTGTTTTGGTTTGGCGTTAGGAGATTAATAAAATTTTATAAATAAACAAAACTAACAATGAACATGCAAATTAAAGAAGCAGAAGAAAAAATTCTTGAATTTTGGAAGAAAGAAAAAATTTATGAGAAAAGTAAAAAGAGAAATTCTTCAGGGAAAAAATTTTATATGATGGACGGACCCCCCTATGCAACTGGGAACATTCACCTTGGAACTGCGTTAAATAAAATTCTTAAAGACATTGCTATGCGCTCCCATAGATTGCAGGGATTTGATGTTTTTGATAGGGCAGGATATGACACACACGGAGTCCCAATAGAGTTTAAGGTTGAAAAAGAGATAGGAAGCAAATCAAAAAAAGATATTGAAAAGTTTGGAATAAAAAAATTTATTGAAAAATGCAAGGAATTTGCAACAAAATATATTGATGTGATGAATAGAGAGTTTGTCAATCTTGGAGTATGGATGGATTTTGAAAACCCCTATCTAACTCTTTCAGAAGAATATGTTGAGGCAATATGGGAGACATTTAAAATTGCAGAGGAAAAAGGGCTTTTATATTTAGGAAAATATCCGGTTCATGTCTGTCCAAGATGTGAGACTGCAGTAGCATTTAATGAAATAGAATATGAAAAACAAAAAGATACTTCTATTTTTGTAAAATTCCCCTTGAAGAACAAGAAAAACACTTTTTTGATAATTTGGACCACAACTCCATGGACACTCCCTGCAAATACAGGAGTTATGGTTCATCCAGATTTTGATTATCAAGAACTTGAAATTTCAAATGGAGAAAGATGGATAATTGCAAAAGAGCTTGTTCCAAAATTAATGGCTGAAATTGAAACGGGATATACTCCAAAAGGAGTGCTTAAGGGAAAAGATATGCAGGATTGGGAATACATAAATCCTTTATACAAAAACATTAAATTAAAACCAAAAAACTCGTATAGGGTTGTTTTATCTGGACGATATGTCAACCTTGAAGAAGGAACGGGTTTAGTTCATGCTGCTCCAGGGCATGGTAAGGAAGACTATGAAGTTGGAAAAGAAACAAAGTTAGATATGCTTTCCCCTGTAGAGATAAATGGAACCTTAACAAAAGATGCAGGGAAATATGCTGGAAAAAAAGCAAGAATCGTGGATAAAGAAATAATTGAAGATTTAGAAAAAGATAATTACTTGGTTTATAAAAAAGAATATGAGCATGATTATCCAGCATGTTGGAGATGTAAATCTCCTTTATTAATGTTAAGTTTGCCTCAGTGGTTTTTGAAAATTTCTAAAATTCAGAAAAAAATATTAAAAGAAAATAAAGAAGTTAACTGGATTCCCTCTTGGATGGAACTTAGGATGAAAGCTTGGCTTGAGGGATTATCGGACTGGCCGATTTCAAGAGAAAGATATTGGGGAACTCCTCTTCCGATCTGGGTTTGTGAGACATGCGAGACAAGGAAGGTTTTAGGGAGCAAAAAAGAAATTGAAAAATTATCTGGACAAAAATTAAATGATGTCCATAAACCAGAGATAGATAAAATTGAAATTGAGTGTGATTGCGGGAGGAAAATGAAAAGAGTTTCAGGGGTTCTTGATGTCTGGTTTGATTCTGGAGTTTCGAGCTGGGCAGCATTGAGAAAGAATAAAAAAGATGGATTTGAAAAATATTGGCCTGCTGACTTAAATATTGAAGGAAAAGACCAGATTAGGGGGTGGTGGAATTCGCAATATATCTTGTCTGAAATAAGATTTGGCAAAAAACCTTTTGAGAGCATTATGGAACATGGCATGATTCTTGATTTAGGAAAAAAGAAAATGTCAAAATCAGTTGGAAATGTAGTAACCCCTGCGGAGATTATTGAAAAATATGGAAGAGATGTCATGAGATATTATTTGGCAAAAAGTTCCAAGGGGGAAGATTTTTCCTTTGATGAGGAGGAATTAAAAAAAATAAATAAAATATTCTTAATGCTTTCAAACATCAACAAATTTGTCAATCAAACAAGTAAGAAAAAAAGTAAATTAAAAAAAGAGGATGAATGGATTCTTTCAAAATATTATTCCTTGATTAAAAAAATAACCAAGAATTACCGAGCATATAAATATCCTGAAGTAATAAAAGAATTTGAAGAGTTCTTAATAAATGATTTAAGCAGAAATTATATTAAGATAATTAGAGAGAGAACTGATGAAGTTTATGAAATATTAAATAAAATTAGGGTTGGCTTAATTAAGCTAATTGCTCCAATCTGTCCATTCACAAGCGAAAATCTCTGGCAGGAACTAAGAAATGAAAAAAAAGTAGAGGGAGAATCTGTCCATCTTTCAGACTGGCCAGAGAAAGATGGGAGAAAAATTGATTCAGAATTAGAGGCTTATTTTGAAGAAGTTTTAAAGATAATTGAGCTTGGATTAAGAGAAAGAGACAAGAATCAAATTGGGTTGAGATGGCCTTTGTCAAAAGTTTTTGTCTTTATTAAGGGAGCAAACAGGTTTAAAGACATTGAAGAAATTATTAAATCTCAATTAAATGTAAAAACAATAGAATTCAAATCTCCTGCTTCAAAAGAGACTGAATTAGAAGTTGAACTTGACACTACAATAACTCCTGAGCTTGAAGCAGAAGGATATGCAAGAGAAGTTTCGAGAAAGGTTCAGGGATTTAGAAAAGACTTGGGTCTTGTTAAAGAGGACATAATTGAATTGCAAATTGTCGTCGATAAAGAGTTTCAGGGGGTTCTTGAAAAAAACAAAAACATGATTCAAGAGCGAACAAATTCTAAAATAATCAAAATTGTCACAACTGAAGAGGAAAGATTTAAAAACGTTTTAGACTTTAATATAAAAGAAAAAAGAGGAAAAATTTATGTGAAGAAACTTGCATAAAATCATCACTCTTGTATTACGAAAATATTTAAAAAAGAAAAGGGGCATATAAATATATGATAGTCAAAGAAGAATTTTTAAGCAGGTTGAGAAAAATATTTGACCTTAACCTTTATGAGGTAAAAGTTTGGACTGCGCTTCTTTCTCGAGGAACTTCAACTGCAGGGGAATTGAGCAATATCTCTGATGTTCCAAGGTCAAGAACCTATGATATTTTAGAAAGTTTAGAGAAAAAAGGATTTATTATTATGAAACTTGGAAAGCCAATCAAGTTTGTTGCTTTAAAGCCAGAAGAAGTTGTAGAAAGAGTTAAGAAAAATTTGATGAAGGCGGCTCAGGAAAAAACAAAGAGATTAGAAACATTAAAAGGGGATGAAGTTCTAAATGAACTTACGACCCTATTCACTCAAGGAGTAAAATTTGTTGAGCCTACTGACCTTTCTGGAAGTTTAAGAGGAAGGCAAAATCTTTACAATCATATGGATATGATTATTCGCGGAGCCCAAAAAACAGTGACAATTGTAACAACTGCTGAAGGGTTAAACAGAAAAATGGAGGCTCTTATGTCAAGTCTTGAAGCATGCAAAAAAAGAGGAATTAAGGTAAGAATTGCAGCTCCAATCAACAGCAATAATTTAAAAGTGGCCAAGGAGCTTAAAAGAGTTGCAGAAATAAGAAACATGGACAAAATGACTGCAAGATTTATGATAGTTGACTCTGAGCAAATAATGTTTATGCTTCTTGATGATGAAAAATTCCACCCAAACTATGACATCGGGGTTTGGATTAACACAGAATATTTTGCAAACACACTTGAGCAATTATTTGAACTTGCATGGAAAGAAATGAAGCCTGTGAAATAAACTAAAGAAGAGATTTCATTTTAATAAAAAAACATGGCAAAAAGAGGAAGAGATTATAAAATTAATTCTTCAGATTCATTAGTTTTGCTTTATTAATTATAAAGAAAAGGATGTGCAAAATGGGCAGATTTAAAAAACTTGACAAACGAGTCAAGAAAATGGATCTTCATGACATTCAGCTGACAAAACTTTCTGTTGCTACAACAGTTTTGTTTTTAATAAGAGTCTGGCCTGCTGCAATGAATTTAGTTCATAAGATTCATTGGGAATGGTTTTTAGGAATAGCGATTATTTCTGCCTGGGGACCAATGAAAAGATTTTATAGTTAAGGGCAATAATCTTTATTAAGGAGAGATTATTGTTTTAGTTATGGGTAGAAAAGAATCTCCCCTATCTATACAAGTGAAAGAAGAAAGAGAGATTGTAAATGCTGAAACAATTGAACTCCGTAAATCTCATGAGTGTGAAAAATTTGGAATAAATTGCCTATCCTGCCAAGAGAGAGTTTATGTGGCAATGTTTGACTCTAATGGAAAAGGGAGATTAAGAGAAGCTGAATTAAAAAAAATGGGATACATTAGAGTCGGTCTAAGATGTAATAGAGATGAAGAAAGAGAAGGATATAGATTAAGACTTAGAGGAGATAAAGGGGATTATTCAGTTACAATTCCTCCTGAAGTCCAAACAGAAAATAAGAAAGTTTTCCACAATAGATTAAGAAATCTCGTAAAGGGGTGTATGGAAGATTCAAAAGTTCAAATAGATGGAGTTACTATTGCAGTTTAATTTTTAAATAATTTTTTAGTTCTTCAAAAGTTTTTATTTTAGAAAGCTTATCTCTGATTTTTCTGGAATTTCTTTTTCCTTTTGTAAATTGCATTGCTTGAAATTTTATTTGCCTAAATGGAAGAGCGTATTTCTTTTTTCTAAGAAGAGCAAGGTAATCTTGAAAAGTAATTTGTTTTAATTTTTTATTTGTAAGTTTTGCAAAGATATTTGGGTTGCCAATTGCTTTTCTTCCAACCATAACTGCATCAAATTTTTTTAATAATTCTTTATAGTTTGTTTCATTAACATCTCCAGAATAAATTACAGGAATTTTTGATTTAGCTTTGAATTTTTCTGCAAATTTTATATCTGGCTCTCCAGAATATCCTTGTTTTCTTGTTCTTGGGTGAATGCATATTGCGTTGCAGTATTTTTCTGCTATTTTTAAAATATCAAATGCAAGAGAAGATTTTCTTATTTTAACACAAAGAAATTTCTTTGTATTTTCTCTCATTGTTTTAAGAATCTTTTCAATAGCTTTTAAATCAGTTAGATAACTTCCAAATCCATGTTTTCTTGCAGTTGTTGCAGGGCAACCAAGATTAAAATCCCATCCAGAGACTTTTTTATCATATTTTTTCATAAACTCTTTTATGCCTTTTGTATTTGTGCAAATAGGGAAACCCGCTGGTTTCCCCGATGCTCCTTTCCTCAAAGTGCGGAACGGCGAGTTCTTTATATGCCTTCGACTGAACTCGCATAACTCTTTTCCTCCAAAGAGTTGAAGAATAGGTTTATCTTCAAGAAATTGTCTCTGTTTTGTCAAAGGATTTGTTAAGGGAGTCCAAGTTAATCCTGCTCCCGATTTTTTACATAAAATTCTAAATACTATATCATTTACTTCCTCCATTGGTGCAAGAAAGATTTTATTTTTTATGTTTCTAAAATACATAAAATAAAAAAATAAAAAAAAGTTTAAAAAATTATTTCCCTAATATTGCAAAGATTATGCTTAGAATTGTTGTAATTACAACAACCCATCCGGCAATGACGTTTAAAACGCCAATCCATGGAACACTCAATGTTCCGCCGATAAGAGCAAAACCTACTGCTAGAGAAACAATGACTCCAGTGAGCCATCCAACAATTCCTAATAAACTAGCTTTAGCCATGATTACACCTCCATTAAGATTAATTATTTTCCTTTTATATATATTTTGGTTAATATATTTTCCACAAGACAAGTTTATTTTCTGTATCCCTCAAATAAATTGCATCACTTTCATAAAGGGATAATTGAATTAATTTATCTCGTGTAATTGTTTGATTAAGAAAAACTTTTTTTCTTCCACCTCCTTTGACAATCCAATTTGTTAAATTGCAAGAAAAAGAACAGATGTTTTTGAGTGTGAGTTTTTTGTTTGCAGAATTAAAGTCTTTGATGGTTATACAACTTGCACAAACCTCAGAGGATTTTGCACATAAATTTATCTGCTTTTTTATGCACTTTTCCCATGCATCTTGAAATTCCTGAGATTTTTCTGTTTTTCCATCTGGAAAATAGGGATTTGCCAATCCTTGTTCTATTAATTTTTTATTTATATTTTCTTCATTTACATAAACATAAGCAAGTGTTCGTTTATATTTATCATATTTTTTTGGTCCAAAGAAAAGAACAACAGATTTATTTTCTACAAGCAACTTAAGAAAATCTTTTGCCTCTTGGTAAAAAGGCTCTTTTTTCTCTGGAGCATTTATTCCTAATAAACGAATTGAGATATTTCCTGTTTTTATAGTATCTCCGTCAATTACTTGGGTAATTTGGATTTGCTGGGAAGTGTCAAAGAAATTAATTAAAAATTTATCTAAAAAAGGATAGTTGATTAAAAAGAGCAGGAAAAATAAAAAAATGAGTAGATGTTTTTTGTTCATGAATTTCAAAAGAACAAACCTTAAAAATAGTTTTTGGTTCTGAAATTAGATGTGGGAGTGCCGGAGCGGTCAAACGGGCTGCCCTTAAGAATTAAGTAATTAAGAAAGGCAGTGGCTTAGTGCCTGCGGGGGTTCGAATCCTCTCTCCCACATTTTTTTAAAAATTTAGAATCTGTAAAAGAACAATCTTTATTTTGAAGTTTTTTTAAATTTGATTCCTAATTCTTTAAGCCTTTTGACATGAGCCTGAATTGTTGTTTCTACAATTGAAAACATCTGCATCAAACCATCTCTCTCTTTTACAAGAGTTGTCAAAGCTCCTTGATGAAATGCAATTTCCTGTTCAGTGGTCATTGTCTGTTGTTCTTTATTTTCAGAATTTGAATTTAGAGCTTCTTCTAATTTTTTTGAATTAACTTTTGCTTTTGGCATTATTAAAAAATAAAATCAAAGTTAATAAATGTTTAGGTTAAGTTTCCTGCACTGCACTTTCAATTGTTGCTCTTGATTTTTCACATTCCTTACTTTCATTAGATTCTGTTTGCTTGAATGCTGTAACCAATTCTTCAGCATACCCCACACTTTCTTTATCTGGTTTGCAAGAAAAAGCATAGAGGGGAAAAGGATATTGTTCTTGTCTTCTTAGGTCTAATTCTTTTCCAACATTAGCATGAAGAACTTCCCCATCTTGAACAAATATTATCTTTCCTCCTGGGCACACTTCTTCAAATCTTGGAACATCAATTCCTTTAAGTAGTTTAAAAACAGGCCCAACCCCCTCAAGAGAAAGCCTTCCTTGTGAAAAATTAATTGAAAGATCATAACCCTCCCAAGGAGCCCCATATGCAGAGAGACTTGTTTTTATTGAAACATTAATCAGAGGATTGTAGTCTTTAGAAACTATCTCTTCTAATCTTTTTTGAAACAAGTCAATGGAAGAGGGGGAAGGTGAAATTGCAGGCAAAGCAGTCAAGATCTCTGCTTTAGCAGAGATTAGTTGGCTATTTATTCCAGTTAAATGGGCCAGAGGGGTTCCTTCTCTTGCAAGCTGATTTAATAATTTTTCTGGACATCCATATTTTTTCAATCCAGTTCCATATTGATCTGAAAAAATCTCCCAACCAGATTGAGGCTTAAACCCATTTTGTTTAAAAAAGGTCCTTGGAAAATATACTTCCAACTCTCCTTCAGAATTTATTTTTACAGGAGAATGAATTTCAACATCTGGTTCATGCTTGAGAAAAGATAATGCATTTTCAATAGCCATTTTATTTCCTTTTACTCTCTCCCAAAAATAAAATTTAGGAACCAAATCAATCAAACCCATATAATTTAAATAAAAAAGAAATTTAAAAGTATTATTGTAATTTTGTATCTTTTAAGCCAAAGAAATTATCCAGTCATAAGCATTTTTTGCTGCAATTGCTCCCTGACCTGCAGCAATTACAGCCTGCTTTAAATCTTGATTTGTAACATCCCCTGCTGCAAAAACTCCTGGATGAGAAGTCTGCATATTATCATCTACAATAATAAAATTATCTTTATCTAATTTTAAATTCAAATCTTTTGCAAACTCAAAATAAGGAATTGAGCCAATTTCAATAAAAATTCCATCTAAATCAAGAAGTTTTTCTTTTTCCTTAATTTTTAATTTTACTTGTTCAACTTTGCCTTTTCCTAAAATTTCAGCTGGAACT
Source organism: archaeon (assembly GCA_024278335.1). Classification (GTDB taxonomy): domain Archaea; phylum Nanobdellota; class Nanobdellia; order Pacearchaeales; family GW2011-AR1; genus JAJRTJ01. The sequence goes on along the minus strand of JAJRTJ010000001.1, from coordinate 16,385 downwards.
GCATTGTAAAGAATTTCTATATTTTTTTTATTTTCCAATCTTTGTATGTTTATTTTTTCTGCTCTAAGTTTATCTCTTCTATAAACAACATAAACCTTTTTTGCTAAATCAGAGAGAGAAAGTGCAGAAATCACAGCGCAATCGCTTCCTCCAACAACTCCTACAACCTTGTCTTTAAAGAAAAAAGCATCGCAAGTTGAGCAATAGCTCACTCCTTTCCTAAAAATTCTTTTTCTCCAGGAATTTCTAATTTTCTTCTTTTTGTTCCAGAAGCAATAATAAGCGCCTTGCTTTGAAAAATCTTTTCTCCTGCTTTTAAAGAAAAAAGTTTTTTATCAAAAGAGATTTTTTCGCAAACTGCAGAAACAAAATCAACCCCTTTATAGCTTTTTACTTGCTCATAAAACTGCATCATAAGTTTGCTTCCTGGACCATCATATCCAGGCCAGTTTTCAAGCTTTAAAATTGAATTTGTTGTTCCTCCAATATCTTTACTAAGCACAAGAGTCTTTAAACCTGCACGCACACAATAAAGCGCAGCTGTTAATCCTGCTGGACCTGCACCAATAATTGCAATATCATACTTCATAATAAGATTTATAATGTGTATTGGTTTTTATATCTTATGAAAAAGGTTATAATTGATATATTAAAAAGAGGGTTAAAAGAATTGGATGTGAAAAGAAGTGAAGAAGAGATTGAAAGATTAATTGAAACCCCCCCTTCTCAAGAAATGGGAGATTATGCTTTTCCGTGCTTTTCCTTGGCTGAAGAATTAAAAGACGAGCCCCATTTAATTGCTTTGAAATTAAAGGCAGAAATTGGAAACTATCCTCAGACAGAATTAGATGACATACAGACAGCTGGACCGTATATTAACTTTTTTTTAGATAGAAAAGACATGGCAAGACAAGTTGTATGGGAAGCAATTAATTTTGAAGAGAAATATGGAAGAGGGGAGATAGGGAAAAAGAAAAAAATTGTTGTGGAATATTCCTCTCCAAATATTGCAAAGCCATTTGGGATTGGGCATTTAAGGTCAACTATTATTGGAAATGCGATTGCCAACCTCTGTGAGTTTCAGGGTTTTAAAGTTAAAAGAATCAACTATCTTGGAGATTGGGGAACACAATTTGGGAAACTTGCTTATGGATACAAGAAATTTGGAAAAGAATCTGCTTTAAAGAAAAACCCCATCAAACACCTCTTGGAGATTTATATTAAAGTAAATAGGTCAGAGAAAAATGAAGATCCTTCTCGAGAAGCATTTAAAAAAATGGAAGGCGGAGATAAAGAACTTCTTCTTCTTTGGAGAATTTTCAAAGACTTAAGTTTAGAAGAATTTGAAAAGCTGTATAAAAGAATGGGGATTAAATTTGATGAATATGAAGGAGAGTCAGATTATAAACGCAAAACCAAATTAGTTGTAAAAGAACTTGAATCAAAGGGGTTGCTGAAAAAAAGCGAGGGGGCATTAATTGTTGATTTAGAAAAAGAAAATTTAGGAGTTTGTATTATTCAAAAAAGCGACGGAGCAAGCACTTATGCTGCTAGAGATATTGCTGCAGCAATTTCTCGCTACAAAAAATACAAATTTAACAAGATGATTTATGAAGTAGGTCAGGAGCAAAAACTGCATTTTAAACAAGTATTTAAAATTCTGGAATTAATGGGATATGGATGGGCAAAAGATTGCATCCATATAGACCATGGGCTTTATCTCGGAAAAGACAAAAAAAAGTTTGCTACAAGAAAAGGGAAAACTATTTTTATGGAAGATATTTTAGACCAGACACACAAACTTGCTGCCAAAGAGATTAAAAAAAGATTTCCAAAATTGGAAAAGAGAGAAATTGAAGAAAGGGCAGAAAAGGTTGCGATTGCTTCAATTTTTTACGGGGACTTGAAAAACACCAGAACAAATAATATTGTTTTTGACCTTGACAGATTTGTTTCATTTGAATGAAACACTGGGCCATATATTATGTATAGTTATGCTCGTGCAAGCTCAATTATTAAAAAATCCAAACAGCCAGATAAATTTGAAATTAAAGAATTGGAAGAGAAGGAATTAGAGCTGGCAATTAAGCTGGATAAATTCAAAGATACTGCCTTGCATGCATATCAACAACTGAACCCTGCAATTATAGCAAATTATGTTTATGAAACCTGCCAACTCTTTAATGAATTTTATCATACTTGCCCTGTTCTTGATTCAGAAAGCGAGCCATTCAGACTTGCTTTGGTGCAGGCATTTCGGCAAGTGGTTAAAAATTCCATGAACCTTCTTGGAATTGAGCTTTTAAAGGAAATGTAAAATTTTATATATTATAATAACCATAAAAAAATAAAGAGGTGAAGCATGGTTAGAATTAAATTAATGAATGAAGAGCTTTTTGCAAAGCTTCAAAAAGATTTGACTGTTGCTGGAGAACTTATCCGGGCGCGTCAGGAAGAAAAACAAAAGCTGATTAATGCCTTTGATGCAGAAGGCAAGCGGTTTTTCTTTGGAAAAATTTCTCAACGGGCTTGGCAGTCTTCAATTAAAAAGACAAATCTTGAATTGCAGAGATTAGACAGGCAAAGAAGAGAAGCTATCAAAAGAGCATCTGTTCTCAGCGAGAGAATAAGAAAACTTTGTTCAAGCCAAGCTCCAGTAGCATATCGGGCAACAATGACTGGAATAATTGGAGGAGCAAAAAAGGCAAAGAAGTCAAAAAGCTCTAAAGCAAAAAAGAGAAAAAAGAAATAGTCCTATTTTATTTTTATTTTATTATTCTAATTTTTAAATAATTCTCTGTTAGAAAAATATCGAAATAATTTTCATTGGGAAAAAGTGATAACAAAATCCTATTTTTTCGACGACAACAATGCTTTTAAATCAAAAAATACATAAAGATGTATGGTGATAAAAAAGAGGCAGATAATTCTTTTAACGCCAGATTATAGTTATACGTATAACAATGCAAGTATAACAAATTCGTTTTGCGAATTTTTTATAGAGTTTAAAGGAGGTTTAAAAAAATAATAATGAAAAAAATATTAAATGTTCTGTTTGTTTTGGGAGCAGTTTTGCTTGTCAGCGGAGGTGTTTTTGCTGAGACTATTTTCTCTGAGGGATTTGAAGATGGGATTATTGAAGATGGAAATTGGACTATTTCTGATGGAACCCCGAGCATCACGGGGGATTTAGCAATAAGTGAAACATACTCTTTGTTGTTAAATGCAAGTGAAGGAAAAGAAAAAATAATCAGTGTTAATTTAAGTGTTGAAGGCTACAAAAACATCCAGTTCTCTTACTTAAGAGAAACTGACTCTCTTGCTGGAGGTGCTGATTTTAAAAGTTGGTATTCTTTTGATGGAGGTGCTTGGCAAAATCCAGAGACTCTTACGGGAACAAATTCTGTGGATACTACAGAGGTCTCTTTAGGTAATGGATTTGAAAATGTTTCATTAATCTTTAGAGTAAGCTCTGGAGGAAGCGGTTTTGCTATAGTTGATAATGTTTTAATAACAGGAACAGAAGCAATTGCTCCAATCATTGAAGATATTGTTGTAACTCCCGCCTATCCAAAAACAACAGATACTGTAGAGATTTGTGGAAAAGTTACTGACAATTCAAATTTGAATAAAGTAAGATTAGATTGTAGTTCAGCAAACCACGCATTTATTAATTACGATATGACTCTTGCTGAAGAAGACATCTATTGTAGTTACTTTTCTGCGGATTTTCAGGACCAAGAAACAATGGATTGCACAATAAATGCAACAGATGAGTATGATAATTCAAATGTTGAGAATGTCTCTCAATTCACATTTGATGGGAATAATCCTGTTGCTGATGCAGATGGGCCTTATCCGTGTAATGAAGGAGAAACAATTAGTTTAAATGCTTCTACATCTTGGGATAGTGTTGATTCTTCATTAGATTATGCGTGGGATTTGGATGATGACGGGGCATATGATGATGCTTTTGTTGTAAATCCAAGTTTTCTGTGTGTTGATGATGGAGATTACCCTGTTTCTGTTCAAGTAACTGATGATGCCGGTTTTACAGATACAGCGGATTCAGTAGTTACTGTTTCAAATGTTGATCCTGTTGCTTATGCAAATGGACCTTATTCTGGTGATGAGGGTTCAGAAGTATTATTGAGTGCAAGTGCAACAGATGATGGAGTAGAAGACACTCTTACTTATGTCTGGGATTTGGATAATGACGGAATCTTTGAAACTTCTGGAAAAGAAGTGAGTTTCAATTGTATTGATGATTCTGTGAATACAACTACTGTAAAGGTAACTGATGGTGACGGCGGGTCTTCAACAGACAGCGCAATTGTCACATGCAATAATGTTGCCCCAGAAGTAAATGCAGGAGAAGACCAAGCTGTTGATGAAGGAGAATTAGTTACAATAAACCCTTCCTTCAGTGATGTTGGAATAAATGATGTCCATACTGCAGTAGTTGACTGGGCAGGAGTCTTGCATGGCCTTGGAACAGTTACAAGTCCCTTTAGCTACTCGGATAGCTTTTGTGATGAAGGTTCATACGTCGTTGAAGTAAGTGTAACTGATGATGATTTCGGGGTTGGCTCAGACAGCTTAACTGTTATTGTTAATAATGTTGCTCCAACATTTGATAATCTTCCAGCTTCAAGTTTTGGAGTAGTTGGAGATTTATTCAGCTATGATGTTGATGCAAGTGATGTTGGATGTGATACACTAATATATAGTTTATCTGGAGAACCAGATGGAATGATAATTGATTCTGATACAGGATTAATTACTTGGACTCCTACAGAAAGCCAAGATGGAGACTATGTTGTAACAGTAATTGTTGATGACGGAACAGACAGTATTGAAGCAAACTTGAGTATTCATGTCTTTGACTATGCAATTGAATTGTCTCAAGGGTGGAATTTAATTTCAATTCCATTAGTTCCTGAAGAAGACAACACAAGCATTAACAATGTTTTTGGAGGAGAGGTTTCTTCAAGGGCAGAAAAAATCTGGTCATATAGTTATGATACAGATACAGATAAAAATGTCTGGAATTATAATGAACCACTCTCTGATGGATCAAGATGGAAAGCTTATCCATCAAGAATCCAAGATATAATCCCTGGTTATGGATATTATTTGCTTATGAATGAAGAAGCAATAAACTATCAAAATGGAGAAAGGTATTATGGTATTTCAGACAGCGGAAGTCTTCCAATGCCTCCTCAAGTTGAATTAACTACTGGTTGGAATTTGATTGGACATTATGGAATGAATAATGTTGATAAAACAGATGAAGTTCAAGACCTTAGTGGAGGAACTTTAACAAATATTGCAGACATCACTTTGCTGAATAAAGATGCTGTTTCAGTAAACCAATTAAATCCAACACAAGGATACTGGGCATTTGTAACTGGGCAGAACAACTTGTGGTATGCTCCATCAGAAGCAGATTACTCCTAAATTTTCTCTTTTATTTTTTATTTTTCTTTCTTTTTTTTATTAGAATATTTTCAAAAACATTCTACAAAAGACAACAATCTATTTAAATAAACAAGAAATAGAGAGAATATGAAAAAAGAAATAATCTTTATTGGAATGATATTTTTGCTGAGTGTCTCACTGGTTGGAGCGATTTCTTATCCGCATGCGTTTTATGGCAAGATTGTTGTCCAGGATGGAAAGAGTGCAGAAGGATTAACCCTTGTTGGAAAAGTTGGGGGAATTGCAACAGGTTCTACAGAAATAATTAATGAATCTTATAACATTGTTGTAACAAATCCCTTAGGAGGAAATGAAAAAGTAGAATTTTATATTGGAGATGAAAAGGCAAAGGAAGAACCAATCTTTGAGACTTTTGGTATTTCTCATCTTAATCTAACTTTTAATACAATTTCTGAAAACCAGATAGAATGCGGAAACAATATTTGTGAAGAAGGAGAATGCTCTCTTTGTCCAATAGATTGCAAAATTTCAGAGTGCAGAGGAAATGGAATATGTGAGCCAGAAATGGATGAAGATTGTATAACTGCTCCAGAAGATTGTGGAAGTTGTCCTTCCTCTGGGGGGGGAGGCTCTGGTGGAGGGGGTGGAGGAGGAAGTAGCGGATCATCAAGCAATAATTATAAAACAGATAGTTCTAAAGAAAACACGATAACTGAAAAAAACAAAGAATCCCCCCAAGAAGATTTTGGAATCAAAACAATAGAAACTCTTAACAAAGAAGAGCAAGAAAATAAAAAATTAACTGGTATTACTGGAGCAGTTGTTGGATTTCTTGGTTCTGGAAAAGGAATTTCCCTTATTGTTGGATTGATTATTTTTCTTTCTGGTTTAGGGGTGATTTTATCTCAAAAAAAAGTTGCTTCTAAAAATGAAAAGAAAAATTCTTAATTATTTTCTTATTTTGATTTTGCTGAATTTAGCTTTTGCTAATCCTATTTCTTCTCCTCATGCATTTTATGGAAATGTGCTTTATAATAATGGAAGTCTGGTTTCTGAAGGAAAAATTATCGCTAAAATAAATGGGATTGAAAAACAATCTCAAGAATTTTTAAATGGAACTTATGGATATGAAAAAAGCTTTATTGTTGAAGGCAATCCTGGAGAGATAATTGAATTTTATATTGATGGAGAGGATAATGTTTTAGCAAAGGTTGTTTTAGAATTTGGACAAATTACAAATCTGAATTTTACAATTAATGTGACTCCTCAAAACAATAGTTTTCCTGCAGAGGAGGGGAGAAGAAAATCTGTTCAATATATTCCAAAATTTTATTGTGAGCCAAATTGGCAATGTTCTGGGTGGGGAGAGTGTAGTGAAGGCATTAAAACAAGGGTATGCAAAGATAGTAATAGATGCGAGTTTTCTTATAATAAACCAAATGAAAAAACTGGATGCGAAATCATTTCTTCTCTAACAATTAAAGAAGAAAAGTTTAACTGGGAGATTTTTTTAACTGCAACTTTTTTAGCTTTGCTCAGTGCTTTGATTTTATTGTTTTGGCAAAGGAGTAAATAAAAGCAAACCTTAAAAACCTGTAATTCTCCATTCTTTCGTAGACTAGATCGGCGGGCTAGCCCTCCGCTGCTTGCAAGTGGGCTTTATGCAGATTACGGGTGGGGCGTGAGAAATGCGTCATAAGGTCTTTGTTTGGACGTTGACGCTTTGTCTGCCTTGATTCCGTAAATGCGAACTGGGTCAGGCCTTGATCGGAGCAGCCCTAAACATTTATTGGAGTGCTTGGCAGGTTGCAGAGCTGAGAAAGAACAAAGGTTAACTTTATGGGGTGTTTTAAGCAAACCACCTGGTCTACAACTTTTGCTATGCAGAAGGATGTAGTGATAAATCTTTGATTTGGATCTACACTGAAGACAACCCGCTGGTTTTCTTCAACTTTCCTCAAAACACTGAACGGCAATTTCCAAATGCCTCCTGTGAAATTGCAGAAAAACTCCTGTTTCTTCAACTTTCCTCAAAACACTGGACCAAGAATATTAAAATTTTCAAAACATTAATAAATCTCTTATAATTAATCTCCTTATGAAAAGAGGGGATAAAAGAGGGCAATTTTATCTTATAGCTGCAATTGTATTAATTTCAATTATTATTGGATTTGCAACAATAAAAAATTATTCAAAAAAAGCAACAACAAAAGTTTATGATTTAAGTGATGAGCTGGATATTGAGAGCGATCAAGTAGTGGGATATGGAATTGTCAATGGAAAAACAATGGAAAACCTGATGGCAAATTTTACTGGCAAATATGCTAAATATCTTCAAGAAGATGTTGATAATCTTTTCTTTATTTTTGGAAATTTTGAAGACGGAATAAAAGTAGTTACTTATAAAGAGATTATCCAAGGAGGCATTAGAATTGGGGGGACAGAAATTAAAATAACAAGGGACCAGAGCTTTGTCTATACGCCAAAAATTGAAACAAATTCTGAAGGAATTAAAACAATTAAGGTTTTAATTGAAAACAAAGACAAGGAAAAAATTGAATATGAATTTGAATTAAAGCCTGGAGAGAACTTTTATTATATTATGCAAAAAACAGAAGGAGGGCAGGAATTTTCAATAGACAATTCAAGAGGGAGGATGAAAAATGAAGAATAAACATGCAGTAAGTATAATGATTGGATATGTTTTATTAGTTAGTATTGCCATGATTATTGGAGCAGTTACTTATGCATGGATGAAAACTTATGTTCCTGCAGATAAAGTAGAGTGTGCAGAAGGGGTTTCCCTGTATATTAAAAATATTAATTGCACAAAATATGGGGGGGATATTTATCTTGATGTAACTTTAAAGAACAGCGGAAGATTCAGTATAGCAGGTTATTATGCATATATTTCAGAAACTGAAGATGAAAAGGCGACTATTGACTTGTCTGATTATTTGAGAGAAGACAGTCAAGGAAAAAGCGCTCCGGGGGTAAGGGCAATTTATTTTACTCTTTCCACAGACAAGAAAAATTCTTTTTCTCCTGATGAAGAAATTACGCACAGCTTTTTTATTGATGATTTAATAGACTTAAAAAATATTGAGATTCTTCCAGCAAGAATTGAAGAAGTAAAAGGAAAGGAAAAATTTGCAGTTTGCAGCAGCTCTAAAGTCCGGGAAGAGATTTTTTGTTCTTAAAATGAAAATTTGCGCAATTGGAGACATTCATGGAAAGTTAAATAAGCTTAAAAAAATCCATTTAACAGATATTGATTTAATTTTGCTTGCTGGAGATTTGGGAAGTGCGAATCTTGCCCGTAAAATGGCTTTTGAAAATATTAAAAGAGAAAATCTGGGGCTTCCAGAAGTTGAATACACTCCTGCTCAAGAAAAAAGAGCATTTATGGAATCCTATAATTCTACAATAAAAATCATAAAATATCTTCAAAGATTTGCCCCAGTTTTTACAATTTTTGGAAATGTTGAATCGTCAAATCAAGAGACAAAAGAAAAATCAAAAGAGATTAATTTGTCTCTTCCGTATCTTTATAATAAGTTGAATTCTCTGCAAAATGTTCGCGTGATAAATAACCGCCTTGCAAATTTTAAGAATGTGAAAATTGGAGGATTAAAATATTTTATTGATACTTCTTGGATAAGAGAATTTAAACCTATTAATTATGAGGAGAAGTTATCAGAAGCAAAAAAAGAAACAGACAAGGCAAAGAAGATATTGCGATGGTTTGGAAATGTAGATATTTTAATTTGCCACCAACCTCCTTATGGAATTTTAGATAAAGTGAAGGCAAAATTTGCTCCAAAACATTGGCAGGGCAAACATGCAGGAAGTAAAGTCATTTTAGAATATATAAAATCCAAATCTCCAAAATATGTTTTTTGCGGGCATATTCATGAAAGCCAGGGAATGAAAAAAATTGGCAAGACAGAAATTCATAATCTTTGTGTTGGGAAATATAAAATTATTGAATATGTCAAATAAAACAACACAACTTTTAAAAAAGAGGAATACTTTTGAAAAACATGAGAAAAAGCTTGTTAAAGAAAAGAGGAGTCTCTCCAGTTATTGCAACAGTTCTTTTAATTGCCATGGTGGTTGTTATTGCATTGATAATTTTTATGTGGTTTAAAGGATTAACTCAAGAAAAAATTTTAAAATTTGACCAAAACATTGAGCTTGTTTGTCCAGATGTTTCATTTTATGCTGAGCAGGGGAGCAATGGAGTAATTATTGAAAACACCGGTGATGTTCCAATCTTTAGTTTAAAGGTGCAAGAGGAAAGTGGCCGTTCATATGAAACAAAGAATATTGACCAGCTGGATTTAGACTGGCCAAATACTGGGCTTAATCCAGGAGAAATTTATGAATCAAGCTGTAGTCCTTTAGGAGAAAGAGTTGTGTTTATTCCTGTTTTAGCAGGAACATCTGAAGAAGGAGAAAAATCTTATACTTGCGATAAAAAGTGGGGTGTAGAACTTGAATAATAAAGGAGTTTCAGGGGTTATTGGAACGGTTCTTTTAATTGGGCTTGTTGTAGTTGTTATTGCAGTTGTTTGGGGAGTTGTTATGAATCTTGTCAATAAAAATATTGAAAGCACAAGCTCTTGTTTTGGAAATTTTAATAAAATTGAATTAAATTCTCAATATACCTGCTATGATGAAGATACAGGTGAATTTTCTTTTTCCATAAATGTTGGAGATATTGAATTAGAAAAAATAATTGTGTTTATATCTGGAAATAGAATTACAAAAAGTATTGAACTCTCAGAAAAAGAGCTGTCTGAAGCATATCTTCGGCCATATGGGGGGGATTGGGGAGACGCTGTAACAAAACCAAATTCAAACAGCGGGAAAACTTATGTAATTGACCTTTCAGACAGCGAAGTGGACATTAATGAAAAACCAGATGTTGTTAAAATAAGCCCAGTAATTTCAGGAACCCAGTGCGAAGTAGCAGACACACTTTCTATTATTGAACCCTGCCAGACGACTATATAACATTAAGTATTTAAATAGAAATTCTTTTGTTCATAATATAAAAGAGGGTAAAATGAAAGGCAAGCTTGCTCAAGTTTGGATTGAAACAGTAATTTATACTTTAATTGCGCTGGTTATGATTGCAGCTGTATTAGCTTATGCAAAACCAAAATTAGAAGAGATGCAGGACCAAGCGATTATTGAACAGTCAATTGGGATTTTAAAAGACATTGATGCTTTGGTGCTGTCTGTTGTGCAGGGAGGGGCGGGAAACAAAAGAACCCTTGACCTCGGCATAAAGCAGGGAGAATTAAAAATCAAGGCAGATGAAGATTTTATTATGTTTAGTTTAGAAGGAAGAAAAAAATACAGTGAGCCAGGGATAATCATCAGGGAAGGAAATCTTCTTATAAAAACTCTTGAAAAAGGGAAAAAATATGAAGTAAATGTCTGGAGAAATTATTCCGGCAAATATAACCTCACTTATACTGGAAAAGACAGCTCAAAAATACTTTCAAAATCTTCGCAATCTTATCAGCTTGTTATTGCAAATACAGGAAATGAGAATGACATAGAACTAATAAATTTTGAAGTTAATTAAAATGCCAGAAAAAAAATTAGACATAAAAACCTATCCCCGGGCAAAAATAGATTTTAATCCAAAATTTCCAAAAATAAAATCAATCCCAGACAAGACAAAAGTCAATATAAGATACAGCTTAATTGCCCCTTTTGCATTTGCCCATATTTATTGGGATGCTGAAGCTTTTGAACTAGTGTATAAGCTTGAAGAACCAAAATTAGATGAAAAAGAAGACCAGGCATTAAAAGAAATTTCAAATGCAATGAATGAAATAATTGATTTAGAAACAGTTGTAGAAAAAGATGAAAAAAGACTTATGAATTATATTGACCAGGTTCTTAGGACAATTGCAGTTGAGCTTCAAATTGAATTAAGCTATGAGGGTTACAAAAAGATATATTATTATCTTTGCAGAGATTTTATTGGCTTTAATGAGGCAGACCCTTTATTAAGAGATTATTTTATTGAGGATATAGAGTGCAATGGGGCAAATACTCCTGTTTATGTTGTGCATCGTGTTTTCAGGGGGCTTAGGACAAATCTTATTTATAAAAACCCGGAGAAGCTTGCGAGCTTTGTAGAAAAACTTGCTCAGAGAAGCGGGAAATATGTTTCATATGCCAACCCTATTTTAGATTCAAGTCTTCCAGATGGGAGCAGGGTTAATGCTACTTTTACAAAAGACATTTCAAGCAAAGGACCTACTTTTACAATCAGAAAGTTTACAAAAAGCCCGTGGACTCCCCCTCAGCTTATTGAATTCAACACCCTCAGCCCAGAAATGCTTGCCTATCTTTGGATGCTTATTGAAAATAAACTTAACATTCTTGTTGCAGGGGGGACTGGCTCTGGAAAGACCACTCTTTTAAATGCAATTGGATTTTTTATTCCTCCTGAAGCAAGAGTTGTTACAATTGAAGACACCCGAGAGTTAAATCTCCCTCGGGAAAACTGGCTTCCAAGTGTTGTGAGAACTGCCTCTGGCTCAGAAAAAATAAATGAAATTGACTTGTTTGCCCTATTAAAAGCTTCATTCAGGCAAAATCCAGATTATGTTATTGTAGGAGAAGTAAGAGGAAAAGAGGCATTTGTATTATTTCAGGGAATGGCTTCAGGACATTCTTCAATCAGCACAATCCATGCAGATTCAGTTGATTCTGTTATCAAAAGACTGGAAACCCCTCCTATTGAACTTTCTCCCACGCTGTTAAATGTGTTAGATTGTGTCTGCATTATGACTCATGCTGTGGTCAACAAGAATGAAACAAGGAAGCTAAAAGAAATCGTAGAAATTGTCAATGTTTCTCCTGATGGAATTGCAGTGACAAATACTCCCTATATCTGGAATCCTGCACAAGATGTATTTTATTCAAAAAAAGACAGCAAAATATTTGAGAAACTATCAAAGAGGTCTGGAATGAGTTTGCAAGAAATCTATTCTGAGTTTAACAAGAGAGTAAAACTCCTTTATGAATTATACAGAAGAAAAATTTTCAAATTCAAGGAAGTGCAGGATATTGTTTTAGAATATTATAAAAAACCAGAAAATGTTCTTAAAAAGTTTGGGATTGTTTAAACAAAATATTTAATAAACAAGATTCTTTTAAAACTACATGGAAAAAGAGGGCATTGATGCAGATTTTCTTGTTCAGATTATTAATTCAGTTGAACAAGCAGAGAGAGTATTAGAGGAAAGTCATCGGTCTGGAAATGAATTAAGATTTAATCAGGCAAAGAGATTTATCCTTGAATTACAAAAAAGATTGGAGGAAGAATTAGAATGAGCATCTTTAAGCAAAAAGAGATGGGGCTAATAAAAAGAATTATAGGAAAAGAAAAAAAACTTGTTCAAGAGCTTGCAAGGCTTTCTGAAAATTCTAAAAATTTTGATAAAATGGAGAACAGCCTTGTTAGCAGCCAGATAAAAACTTTAAAAAAGCATTTAATAGAATCCAGCAAAAACTTAAGAAAAAAATTAGAAAAAATAGAAGTAAAAACATTTTCAAATAATTCCTTGGAAATAAGAGACAAAAAAATCCAAAAAGATTCTCCTCTAAATAGAATGGTAAAGAAAAAACCAATTCTAAAGCCAAAGAAATATAATTTTGACTTATCTGCAGAAATAGAATCTCTTGAAAAACTTCACAAAGTAAAAAAAGAAAGCAAGAAAATCAAAAAGAGAAAACCGAATTTTTATATTGCTTTTTCAAATAAGTTTTTTGCTGGCATTTCTTTGAAACTTTTAAAAAAAGGAAACTTTAGAACATTGAGCAAAGACCTTTCAAGAGCAAAATTAAGAATTTTACCAAAAAGCTATGTTTCAATAATTTTATTTACCACTCTGCTTTCTTTTTTATTTTCTGTTGTTATAACGCTTTTTCTTTTATTTTTTAATATCAGCTTAATCTCCCCTTTTCTAACTCCGGTGCAGGGAAATTTATTGATAAGATTTGCAAAAATATTCTGGATTTTATTTGTTATCCCTATTGGAACTTATTTTTTTGTATATTTTTATCCTTTAATGGAAAGAAAATCCCTTGGAGCAATTATTGACCAAGAACTTCCTTTTGCGACAATTAATATGTCTGCGATTTCAGGCTCTCAAATTGAGCCAAGCAAGATTTTTGAAATTATTATTAGAACCAACGAATATCCGAATATTCAAAAAGAATTTACAGCTTTATTAAATTAGATGAATGTTTTGGGTCATGACCTTATTACTTCTTTGAGAAATGTTGCATTTAAAAGCCCGAGCAAGAAATTAGGGGAGCTTTTGAACGGACTTGCAACAACAATTACTTCAGGAGGAAATCTTCCAGAATTTTTTAATAAAAGAGCAGAGAGCTATTTGTTTGACTATAAATTAGAAAGAGAAAAATACACAAAGATGGCAGAAACTTTTATGGATATTTACATAAGTGTGGTTATTGCCGCCCCAATGATTTTAATGCTCTTGCTTATGATGATGAAAATAAGCGGATTTGGAATCCCTCTCAGCACCTCTGCAATAACAATTATTATGATTCTTGGCGTTTGTGTAGTAAATATTGGGTTTTTGACTTTTTTAAGTCTTAGACAGCCAGGACAATAAAATGAAAATAAATGCATTTCAAATAACAGGAATAGTTTTGGGAATAATTATAATTGGGGGAGCGTTTCTCTTTTACGGGACAGAGGCTTTCTTTTTTGTAATTGGGGTGGGAATTGTTGTTGGTGCGACTCCCTTTATCTTGTCAATTATTCACCAAAATACAATTAATAATGAAAAAGAAGAAATGTTTTTAGAGTTTGCAAGAAATCTTGTTGAAAGCGTCAAAACAGGAACTCCAATAAGCAAAAGCATATTAAATGTCAGGAACAAGCCATATGGAGTTTTGAGTGAGCATGTGCAGAAATTGGCAAACCAGATTTCTTGGGGAATTCCCTTAAGGTCTGCATTAAGAACTTTTGCAAAAGATGTAGGCAATAAAACAGTGAGCAAAGCAGTGACTTTAATTGGGCAGGCAGAAAGAGCAGGAGGGGATATTGGAGAAATTTTAGAAGCAGTTGCAGGAGCCGTCAGCATGTCAGATAAGCTAAAGAAAGAGAGAAAGGCTGCAATTTCCACTTTAGTTGTTCAGGGATATATTATTTTCTTAATTTTTATTGTTATTATTTTAGTTATGCAATTTAAAATTATACCTATGCTTTCAGGAATAACAGGAGAGGGAGCAGGAGTTTTAGGAGGAATTGGGGGAGGCGGAATTTCCTCAAGCACAGACAGCGGAGACATTTCCCAAGCCTTTTTATATCTAATGCTTGTTCAAGGATTTTTCAGCGGTCTTGCAATTGGGAAACTTGCTGAAGGAAATATCAAAGCAGGAGTCAAACACTCATTTGCTTTAGTGGTTTTGGCATTTTTAATTTCTTCTGGAGCGAACTTGTTTTTTGGAGCATAAAAAGAGAAAAATTATTTTGACCGCATCTTTTGCAATTTCATATAAATATCTATTGTAGAACATTCGTGCATAAATTTCTACTACAATCACTACAAATAAAATGTAAAAAATAATTGCAAGAATAAAACAAACACCTACCGAACCCCCTTTCAAAATTTGCAATGCCCTGCTAACAGAAATTGCCGAGGGCACATTTACAAAGCAATGCACATGATCAGGCATTACTTTTAGCTCAATAATTTCTATTTTCCATTTTTGAGCAACTTGTTTAATTGCTGCTTCGCAAACACTTTTTGAAAAAAAGCTGCAAATACTTTTACATTATATTTTGGTCTCCAAACAAAATGATATGCACTTTGTCCAACTGCATGTTGCGTGTGTTTTAATTCCATTTCTACTCCTTTTGCACAGCTCCAGCTATGCAAATGTTTATATATTTCAAAGAAAATCTATTTTTGTTTGTGAAATAGATTTTCAAAGCAGAGTATCTCGGCTCTTTTTTTAAAGAATTTTAGAAATAAATAATTAATGTTTTACACCTCACCTTAAAAGACGAGGCAGCAGAGGAATTAGTGCAACGTTCGGCGAAGCCGAAAAATCCCAAAGAGTTTTGAGTTCAAAATTCGGACGTATCAAAGGTGAAGCCCACTTAAATAGAGATATCTGGGGCGAGATTAATCAATAAGTTTATAAAATAGTTACTACTCTAAAGATAATAATGAAACAATTTGTATTTTTGTATCCAATCCCAGAAATTATAGATTTTGAGATAGAATGGGGAGCACATGGTTTTAGAGATGAGGATAGAGAAAAGGGGTTTCTTCAAAGACTAAAAGAGGCAAAATCTGATGATGAAAAAGAATCTATAAAACAAGAGGCATTGCAAGCAATTAAATCAGAATTCAGGGTTGTTTATAGAAATGGACTAAATGCTTGTATAGATACAAGATACAGAAAAAATGGTTTTGGAATAAATTATGCAGTTTTTGATGGAAGTCCTGTATCTGATGTAATTAATCTTCAGCAATCAGATAAGATTATTGAGGTGGGATTGGATTTCAAAACTCACACAACAAAACAACCAAATGGTGAGTATCCATATCCAGACCAAGATTATATTCTTAATCAATTTAATGGAGTGCAAGTGTTAAGAATTGCTGGTTTTCATATGTGGGATTGTGTTGAGAAATTGGCAAAAAAAGCACATAAAAGGGGATTAGATACATTAGTTGATGAAGATTTAACTGAATTTTTTAGTGGAAGATTAAGAGATCCAGATTTTAAAATTGATAAGTATCCAACATATAATCCTAGAAAAAACCAAGGTTCTATGTTTGATATGTTCATGGAAGCAAGAAAAGAAAGACCTTGGTTGTGGCAGAGTTATTAAGATATGCCAGGGAACATAATATAATATTTGATGT
>JAJRTJ010000004.1 GCA_024278335.1 archaeon | reverse complement strand
TCGCATTTCATTTTCAAAAATTTCGTTTATTCAACGCATTATCCGAAGTTTTAATTTCGGATTGAAGTGATAAACGAAGCTGTTTAGTTAAGTGTTGAGGATTTACCCGACGCTGGAGGGCAAAGGGAAAATTTTGGCGAACACCTTTTAATCTCAATTTTAGCAAAATATATAAATATCTTATTTGTGATTTTACTAGAAAAAATGAATAAAATTGAGATTAAAAAACAATATGAAAATGAGTTGAAATTGAGGAATTATTCTAAAGAAACAATTAAATCTTATCTTTCTATTGTTGATAAATTTCTTAATTTTGCTAATAATATCACAAATAAGGAGGTTAAGCGATATATTATTAAATCAATTAATAATAAAAAAAGCACAAGCACTATCAAACAGAAACAATCTGCCCTCAAATTGTTGTTTTTTGTATTAGGGAAAAAAGACGAATTTAACCTTCCAACTTATAAAAAGGAATCAAAACTTCCAGAAGTATTAAACAAAAAAGATGTTTTAAAAATAATTGAAACTGCAAAAAACCCAGTTCATAGACTTATTATAAAATTCCTTTATTCAAGCGGGCTTCGAGTTAGCGAGATTATTAATTTAAAGCCAAAAGATATAGATATAGAAAGAAAGATTATTGTTGTAAGGCAAAGCAAAGGAGCAAAAGACAGAATTACTCTTCTTTCTAATTCCTTAAAAGAGCCTTTATTAAAACATCTGCTTGAAAATACCCCAAAAAATTACCTTTTTGAATCAAATAGAAATAAAAAATATTCAAAGAGAACAATTGAAGAAATTGTTGCAAATAATTCCTTAAGGGCAATTAAAAGAAAAATAAAGCCCCACACATTAAGGCATTCTTTTGCCACTCATCTGCTTGAACAAGGAATTGACATTAGATACATACAAAAGCTTCTTGGGCATAAAAACCTGAGAACAACCCAGATTTATACTCACATTGCTAATTCAGATATTGCAAATATTAAATCCCCTTTAGATAATATAAAATGAAACAAAAAAGAGGTTCGCATGTCGGGGTAGTCTTGTCTTTTGTTGTATTTGTGACCTTCTTAATTTTTATTTTTACAACTCTTCAGCCATTAACTAAAACAACTCAAAAAAGAGAGATTCTTTTAGACTATTTAAAAGAAAAGCTCACAGATGAAATCTCATCAGACCTGATTAAAATAACAATATCTGGAGCAGGGACAGGAGAACAAATTTTAAGAGTAAATGCCCCTCAAGGAGAATGTTTTAATGGATATAGCATTGTTGGGAAAACCCAAAATGGAAAAAGTTTAATGGGAAAAATCTTTGAATGCAATGCTTATGTAAAAGCGCCTCTGAACCCTAATCTCATCTATGTTTTTTTATCTAAAGAAAATATAAGTATAGGAGAGCCTGCATCAATATCAGACTTTGAAGAAGTAAAAATTAGTTTATACCAAAAGAAGAAATATATTTTTAAGTCAAAAGCCCTTGAGTTTATTGAAAGATACAACAAAGAATATTTTATTTTAAGAGATGAGCTTGAAATTCCAAAAGGAAGTGAGTTTGGATTTGCATTTGAAGATTCTCAAGGAAAGGTTTTTAAAACAAATGAACAAGATGTTCAGACAGATGTGTTTGTAGACCAAATCCCTACTGAATATGTGAATAAAAGCGGAGATATTATGGGGGGATTTGTAAGCTTTAAAGTATGGTAGAAATAAATATAAACTAAAAAGAGATAATAATAAAATGAGTAGTTATTTAAAGAGGTTGAGAATTAAACAGCGCCGGGGATGGATTCGTATTTTTGAAGCAGTGATTGCTTTATTGTTGATTACAGGGGTTGTTTTAACTCTTATTAATAAAGGATATTTATCTAAAGAAAATATTTCAGAAAAAGTTTACAAGTCTCAGCTGACTGTTTTAAGAGAAATTGAAAAAGACCAGAATTTGAGGCAGTTGATTCTTACTTCAACAGGAGATGTCCCCCAAGAAGTGCATGGGAAAATCAGCAAGAGAATGCCAAATTATTTAGAATGTGATTCAAAAATATGCAAATTAGACGAGATTTGCTCTCTTGCAAGTTATCCAGATAAAGATGTTTTTGCCCAGTCTGTTGCAATAACTGCAACAACTCAAACTTACGCTCCAAAACAATTGAAAATGTTTTGCTGGGTGAAATGATTAACAAAAAGATAATAATTTATACTCTTATTTTTTCACTTTTTTATGACATACAAATTCCTTGAACACACTGCAGATATAAAATTTCATGCAGAAGGTAAAACTCTTGAAGAAGCTTTTATTAATTCAGCCATGGCTTTAAAAGAATCTATTGTGGGAAAAATCAAGATTAAAGAAATAAAGAAAAAAGAGATTTTGGCGGAGGGAGAGGATAAAGAAAGCTTGTTATATAATTTTTTAGAGGAATTTTTGTTTTTGCTTGACAGCGAGGGTTTTGTTCTATCTTTGATTAAAGAAATTGAAATTAAGGACAATAAATTAAGAGCTGTTGTTTTAGGAGATAGTGCAGAGAACTACAAGTTTAGTAATGATGTTAAGGCAATTACTTATAATGATATGTTTGTTAGAGAAGAAAAAGGCAAGTTTATAATTGAAGGAGTCTTTGATGTGTAAAATTGAATTGAAAATTATTTATTTTAACTCTGGATGAAGAAGAGAGGAGATGTCGTGGTCATTAAGAGAAGTTGTTTTTGCAACTTCTTCAATGAATTTTTTATCTGCTTCTTCTATTACCCTTGCTTGTTCATTAAATAAGTCATAACATAGCTTTTGGGAGTATTTTGGTTCTTTGCTATCTTTCATAAGGATAATTTATTTAAGTTATTATATATAAAGGTTTTGCAAGTGGATTAGGAGTCCTTAAATCTCACAGGCAAATATTAAAAACATTAAATTGTTTGGGGTTGTAATGAAAACAATAAAAAAAATCTCAGAAAATATTTGGGAAATTCCAAAGCAAGGAAAGATGAATGTCCCTACGAAGATTTATGCTAGTGATAGCCTTATGGAACTTATGAAAAAAGACAAAACTCTTGAACAAGTGAAAAATGTTGCAATGTTACCAGGAATTGTAAAAGTTTCTCTCGCTATGCCAGATGCGCATCAAGGATATGGGTTTTCAATCGGAGGTGTTGCTGCATTTGATTTGGACAGGGGGATTGTTTCTCCGGGGGGGGTTGGCTATGATATTAATTGTGGTGTTCGTCTTTTAGCTACAAATCTGAAAAAAGAGGAAATTTTAGAAAAGAAAAAAGAGCTTTTGCATCAAATTTCTAGAGATATTCCAAAGGGCGTGGGACGGGGAGGTGCAATCAATCTTTCCAAAGAAGAAATTAAAGAAGTTTTAGAAAAAGGTGCAAAATGGGCTGTTGAAAAGGGCAGAGGAAGCGGAAGAGATTTGGAGAGAACTGAAGATGGTGGATGTATTGTTGGAGCAAAAGCAGAAAATGTTTCAGAGAGAGCAATTAAAAGAGGACTTCCTCAACTTGGAAGTCTTGGTGCAGGAAATCACTTCTTAGAAATTCAAGAAGTTGAAAAAATTTATGATGAAAAAATTGCAGAAAAATTTGGATTAAAAGAAGGGCAAGTTACAGTTATGATTCATTGTGGTTCTCGGGGACTTGGGCATCAGGTGGCTTCAGACTATATTAAGCTCATGGAAAAAAAGTATGGGTTTAAGGATTTGCCAGGCTCAAATTCTCCGAATTCACACCTGGAACGTCGAAAAACCGCCATTCCAGACAGAGAGTTGATTAATGCTCCAATTAAATCAGAGCTTGGCCAGAAGTATCTTTCTGCGATGGCTGCAGCTGCAAACTTTGGTTTTGCAAATAGGCATTTAATTATGGACTCTGTAAGAAAATCTTTTAAGAGAGTTTTTCCGACGGCAAAACTTGAAATGGTTTATGATGTTGCGCATAATGTTGCAAAAATTGAAGAACATGTTGTAAATGGAAAAGAACAAAAGCTTTGTGTTCATAGAAAAGGCGCAACTCGGAGTTTTGGCCCAGGCAGAAAGGAACTTTCAGAATACTACCAAAAAACAGGGCAACCGATTCTGCTTCCAGGAAGTATGGGAACTGCTTCTTATGTTTTAGTTGGAACAAAAAAAGCAGAAGAAATCTCTTTTGGTTCAACTGCACATGGTGCTGGACGAGTTATGTCTAGAAGTCAAGCAATCAGAGATTTTCGTGGAGAGGATATTAAAAAAGAACTTGAAGAAAAGGGAATTGATATTGAATCTGGAAGCTGGAAAGGTCTTGCAGAAGAAGGTCCTCAAGCATACAAAGATATTGATGAGGTTGTAAAAGTTTCTCATGAAGTTGGTATTGGCAATATGGTTGCTAAGTTAAAGCCCCTGGGGGTTATGAAAGGTTGAGTTATCTGCCAAAAATATCTTAGATTAAATAGAAGAAATTTTATAAAGTCTGATTTTCTTTTGGAAGTATGAAGAAAGGAGGCAAGTTATTATTAATTCTATTAGTTTCATTAGTCTTAATTGAGAGTATCTCTGCTGTTGGAACAAATATTTGTGATAGTTTTGTTATTGACGGCTCTTCTGCAACATGCAATATCATCACCACAAAATCAATTACCGACACAGAAGTTAAATCATTTTTATCTGCAATTGACGGAACTTACAATAATGTCTTAATTAATATTTCTCAAGGAGCAGTTGTTAGATTAAAAAATCACTTTAAATTAAACAGCGGAAATACGGTTGTTTCACTAAAAATTCAAGATGCAACTTTATTTAAAAAAACTGGAACAGGGTATGCAAATATTTGGTTAAATGGAGATTTGGTGCTTGAAAATTCAAATTTAACAAGAGCAAAAACAATTTTGGCTCAAGATATTCTTATAAACAATTCTGTTGTTGAAAATTTAGACAGCAATATTGATGCAAAAGGAAATTTAGTTGTTGAAAATTCAAAAATAGAAAATGATGCAACATATATCACAGATATTTTGGTTCAAGGAAACCTCAAAACCAGAAATTCTAAAATTAAAGGACTTGATGGGAATCTTGAGATTAGTGGAGGAATGGAAGTAATTAATTCAGAGATTACTGGAGCAAGCAATGGAAGAATGATGGATAATATTTTAGTTTCGCAAAACATGGATTTAATTAATTCAACTATTGATTCTATTAAAAAAATAATTATCAGCGGGGATTCAAAGATAAGTAATTCTCAAATTACAAGGATAACTTCTTCTTTTTTAAATAAATTCAAGATTCAAGGAAATTTAGAGCTTGTTAATTCAAGCATTGAAGGAGCCCCTTCAGATGTTCTAAATACAATTCAGGTTGGAAAAAAATTGGTTATGAAAAATTCAGAAATAAAATATTATGTGGATTTTTTTGGAGATGGAGATGCGGAGATAATTAATTCAAGTTTTATTTTGGGAACAAGCAAAACTTATGGCAATGATTTTGTTGTTTTAGGAGAATTAAAAATGAAGAACTCCCATCTTATTGGAACTTCAAAAGACCATATAAATAATTTTGATATTAAGGGAAATTTAATAATGGAAGATGATTCAAGCGCTGAATATCTTGCAAACCAGATGCACATTGGATGTTCTATTTTACTTGACAGCGGAAGCAAAATAATTATTGGACAGGCAACAGATAACTTTAATGTCAAGGGGCATGCTTCAGTATATTCTCCTGCAGATATTGAAATTTTCAGTGCATCTACATCAACAGGATTTGACTTTATTCAAGCAGGATTTAATAAAATAAGAACAAGAGCATTGGTTACAGAATATAACAAAGGAGCAGATTTTATTAGAGAAGTTGCAAGTCTTCCTGCGGGGTGCAGTCCAATTGTAAGAGTTCTCCCTCCTTCCTGCTTAGATGCAGACGGAGATGGGGCTTATGTTCAGAATCCTGAGTCCCGAGAAGCCTGCTCCCAAATCAGCGACTGTGATGATGCAAACAGCCTTATCAGCCCGAATATTCAGGAAATATGCAGTGATGGAATTGACAACAACTGCAACGGGCTTATTGATTCTGACGACCCAACAGGATGCGGACTTATTGCAGATATGTATTGGGCAGATATGCTTGGAGAACCAATCGATTATGCAGATAATAAAGACTGGGTTCAGATTATTTTAGAAGGCTCTTTTATAGAGGGAAGAATAATAAATTATTCAATTATTAAAAATGATGAATCAGGAAAAGCTGTCTCTGGAGTTTTGTATAACATTACTTCTTTAGATGAAGCAAGGGGGATGATTAAAATCCCATGGAAAGCAGAGTATAATGCAGATGAAGAGCCATATTATTTTAAAATAGAGCTTGCAGGAAATGTTCTTGACTCGCGTGTTGAGTCCTCTTTTTATGAGGGACTTTTGGAGGTAGGGAGTGGAATTGATGATGCTCCAACAGAAGTTTATATTTTAAATCCAAAAGCAGGAGAGGCATACTTAATTGAAGATAATGTAAGTTTTGAGGGTGAAATTATTGATGAGGATAGTATTATTAATCAAGCAGTCTGGGATTTTGGAGGAGTGGTTAAAATTAATTCTCCAGAAGAAGTGCCAAGTGCAAGCAGTTATGTATTGAAGGAAGAAAATGTTTCTGAAAGTATAGTAGAAGCATCTTATTCTACAACTGGGCAAAAAAATGTAAGAATAACTGCAACTAATTCTGAGACAAGAGAGACAATTTCTGACCAAGTTGAAATATTAATAGCAGATTCCAGTGTCTCTTCTAAATTTGTGCTTGCATTTATTTCATCTCCCTTGGAAAATGAATATTATTTTTCACAAGCAGGAACTGTAAATGGAAGTGCTGAAGGAAGTTATGTTCTTGAAACTAATGCAGGAATAATTACTTGTTTATATGGAGAATGTCCTTCATCCACTTCAGGAGTTTCTCCTGTTCCAATTGCTAATTGGGATAATGCAGGTGCATTGGATTCAACAGATGATTTAGAATTTAATTGGGAAATTGAAGGAGGCTTAAGCTGGACAAAAACTGGAACACAAGACGAGGCAGTCAGATTTTACAAATATTTTCCAGTGGGAGAGAATAAAATAAACTTAATATTAAATTATTATGAATCTTCTGTTTTACAAGCATCTTCTGAAGCAACAAGAACTTTTTTCGTTGCAGAATTTTATGATATTGTTTGTGATAGAGATAATGCATTAGGTCCTCTGTGGCTTTATCCAAATGGGACCAAAGAAGCAGCTTTTTCAGATTGCTTGATTGAAGATTCAAGCTGTTGCTCTTCAGGATACAGCTGTTCTCTTGATAATGGAGATGGAACATATTCTTGTGAGCTGGAAATTTCTGGAAGCGGAGGAGGTGATGGTGGAGACACTCCAACTGCAAATGGATGTGCAAGATATTCAAGTGAAGAAGAGTGTAATGCAGACATTTATCAAGAATGGGAAAATATTGTAGGAGAGGGGCAGAGAGAAGATGGATTATTATGTGCAGACGGAAGCAATACCAAAGAAATAAATGGGACTTCTTATCATTTAGATTGTTATTGTGAATGGAGAGAGTCTTCGTGCGAAAATGTTTTTTCATTAATTGAAGATCAAAATGTTGTTGATGACTGGCCTGGAAGCAATGGAGGGCTAAAACCTAAATTAGGCTCATGTTCAATTAATAAAGATACTTCTGGAGATGACTGCTCAGACGGGTTTTTAGAGTATAGCTGGACAGGAACATACATTTGGCCTGATGAAAACAGCTTTGACAGCAAAGGAGAGTGTGAAATTGCTGCAGGCGCAGAAAAATGCATTTATGATTCAAATGAAGGTGTATGGAGATATGACCCAACAGGAGAATCATTAGAATGCTCTTCTGGAAGCAACATTGTTATCTGTCCGGCAAAGGTCCAGCTTTCATTTTTTGGATTTTGGAATATTGTTGCAGGATTAGCTCTTTTGTTAATAATTTATACTTATTTTTCTTTTGAAAAAAAGTAAAAAGTTTATAAAACAAAAAATCAATTAAGAGATATGAAAAAAAAGGTGTTGTGGATTAGTATTTTAATTGGACTTGTTATCATTTTAGGGAATATTAATTCAGAAATTTTAACTGAAAATTCAAGCTATGAACTTGCAAAATTTACTTATGCTCCTGGAGAAAATCTTGACGGATGGATAAACTTAAATATTTCTGAAGAACCAGGAGAAACTTTAATTGAAGATTCATTAGGAAATAAAATCAGTTTGCTGGAATTTTTAGAAAAAAATGGAGAAAGCTTTTCATGCAGTATTGAAAACTGCAATCCAGATTATTTAATTAAGAAAAAAGAGACAATAAAGAATATTTTTCTTGAAAAAGGAGAGTCTGCATTAATTGGAATTGTTCTTGAAAACTCCCCTGTTGGAGAAATAAAATTTATTAATTTTACACTTGAAAGCAATGCTTCAATTGGGTGTGAAAACCAGATAGAAATTGATTTTTTAAATGACGGAGAAATTGAGCTGGTAAATAATAATCCTGGAACAGGCATATGCATTAAGACAAAAAATTATGGATGTTTTGATTTAAATTCCTCATTTGCTGAGGCAAGAATCCCAAATGACGGACGAGAGTATTGCCAAAAAGTGGATTTAATTAAATCTCCAAAATTTATTCTTGGAGCAGATGTAAAGCAAGAATCTGGAATAAGCCAGATAACAATGACGCTTTATAGTGAATTTTGGGAAGAAATTTCTGAGTGCAATTTGACAGATATTTCAGGGGTTTTTGAGGAAAAATCCTGTGCAATTGATTATTCAACTATCCAAGACCGAGAAGGATTTATTTGTATTTCAAGCACAGGAGACGGAGTTGCAAAAATCAAAGCTGCAGCAAAAGAAAACTGCGGGAAAGAACGTTTTCCAGAATATATAAATGACCTGAGTTTTTCCTATAAAATGTTTGCTGTTGGCTCTACTTTTGCCCCTTTTCCAAAAATTGAAATAAAAAATTCTGTTGCTGACGGAAGTTTATTGAGTTCTCTTGTTCCTCCATATCTTGATTCTATTTATCCTGATTATCCTCACTGCCCAGCAGAAGGGTGCATAATCCCAATAAAGATTAATTCAAAAATTGACCAGACAATTAATTTAAAGGATTTAAGCATGGAATACGATGTGCAGGGAATAGATACTTTAAAAGTAAATCAATTTGTAGAATTAGAGGAAGTTGCTCCTCTTGTGAACACAAATGGGTTTAAAAAGCTTGATTTAAAAAATGCGAATTTTTCAATTTCTGGAGATTATGGCAATCTTGAATATTGGATAAAAATAAACAACCAGACAATCTTAATAGAAAACCTAACAATTGACAGAGTTCCTGAGATAAAGAAAATTTATCCTCTTTCAACATACTCTTCATATCCAACTGAATTTAAATTGCAAATCTTGTCAAATGCAAGCATTAGCTCAGTCTTCTGGGATTTTGGAGACGGCACTAATGCAACAAGTCTCAAAGTCAGCAAAATCCATACTTATTCAGGTGTTGGAAATTATTCCTTATATGTAAAAGTTACAGATGATATAGGAAGAGTTTCTTACAAAACATTTTTGATTGAAGTTGGCTCTCCAGAACAGATTATTAATTCAACTATCCAAAAATATTTTGAGAATTCCAAAAAAATAAGAAGCTTTGCAGAGGGCCTCTCTGACTTTGAAAAATCTGAAATTTTAAAAATTCTTAATTTAGAAGAAAATGAAGAAAAAGTTAAATCCCTCCAAAGAGATTATTTAATTGCAACCAGTCTTAGTGAGTATAATGAAATCATGACTAATCTTTTAGATATTTTTATTCCAGAAGAAGTTTATGTTTCTCTTTTTACACAACCCTTAGACTATGCTATAGATTCAGAGAATATTGATCTTGAAGCATTGAAACAGGCAGGAGGAGGAGATTATGCCAGTGCAGGAGAAGAAGATTATAAAAATTCTATTTTATATTGGAATCAAAAAAATCTTGCTACAAAGGTTTCAATAAAATCCTATAATTTAAGAAGTTTGTCTGGAGATGTTTCTCATTTAATTTCTTTTATTAAAATAACTCCTTCAAAAACAAGCAGTTCAACAGAAACAGCATATCTTTTAATCAGAAATTTAGAAGATATTAATTTCAAAGAAAATTATTATGAAACAAATGTTTCTGGTTATATTTCAATTGATTTAGACTCTATTTCTTCAGATTCAATTGAATTTTCAACAAGTGAAGAAGTAAAAATTGAAACACTTCCCATCATTATTTCTCCTGGATTAAATTATTTAGAATTAGGAAAAACTCCAGAAGAAGCAGAAGACAAGCCTCTTGGATGGACAATGATTTTCCTAATAATAATCCTAGCTCTGATTATTGGAGCAGGAATTTATATTGTGCTCCACCATTGGTATAAAAGCAAATATGAAACATATTTGTTTAAAAACAGAAATAACCTATATAATCTCCTTGTTTATTTTGAAAACTCAATAAAAAAAGGAGTTTCTGAAGAGCAGATAAAAAAAGATTTAAAAAAAGCCGGATGGACTTCTGAACAGATTAATTATGCTTCAAAGAAATATGCAAATAAGTCTATTGGACTTAACTGGGTTACAAATCTTTTTACAAGGAAAAATCCTTCTTTAACTGCGAATAAAAATGCTTCTCCAATAATTCCCAAAACTTCTTTAGATAAAAGATTTCCTCCAATGAACAAAAGGTTTTTCAGAAAATAATACTTGACAACACAAAACTTTAATAAAGAAAAAAATTAACTTGGAGTATGGTGAAGGTATTTAATTTTTTTAAGAAAGTATTTAATAATTTATTTGGAAATAACAGAGAAATAAAACTTGGCTTTTATGGACCCCCAAATGCAGGAAAAACAAGTCTTGCAAACAGAATTTGCAAAGATTTTACAGGGGAAGAAATTGGCAGTGTGAGTAAAATTCCCCATGAAACAAGAAATGTGCAGTTTAAGGAAAAAGTTGAAATTGAATATAAAGGGAAAAAAATGACTTTTAAAATGGTGGATACTCCAGGAATTGCCACAAAAATTGACTATGAAGAATTCTTAAAATACAAGGTTAAGAAAAAAGAGGCAAAAATAAGAGCAAAAGAGGCAACGCAGGGCATTATTGAAAGCATCAAATGGCTTGATGACATGGATATGGTTGTAATTGTCTTGGATGCAACAGAAAATCCCTACAACCAAGTAAATATCACTATCATTGGAAATCTTGTTGCAAGAAAAATTCCTGTCTTGATTGTAGCAAATAAAATTGATTTAAAAAAAGCCGACCTTAAAAAAGTTGAGGCAGCATTTCCAGAATATGAAGTTGTTGGAATCAGCGCCAAGTATGGAAAAAACCTTGAGGAATTTTATGAAGCTATTTTCAGCTTATCTAAAAAGGTGTAGTAAGAATTAAAAAGTATATATTATAATGTATATAATAAGATGGTTAATAAAAAAGTGGTGAAAAGAAAAAAGTTTATTAGCAAGAAAAAATTAAAAAAGAAAGCAAGTAAAAAAACCATTGGGAAAATTCACGGGTTTTCTATTCAGTTTTTGCCTTATTCTGAAATCAAAAATCTTGAAAGTGAGGCAAGGATAAAGAAAATCCTGGACATTGTTTCTGAAAACAATATTTTAATTTTGCAGGGAAAATTAAAGCCAGAAGAAGAGCAAAAATTAATCAGTGATACAATGACAATGATTCGGCATGTTAATGGATTTAGCGGAATTGAATTAGCCACTATTTCGCACCAGTCAGAAGTTAATTTATGGGTTAAATTAAGAAACAGTATTGCAAGATTTATTTCTGGCTCTGATTTTGGAGCAGTTACAATTATTGGTCCTGCAACAATTGTAAAAGAAATTAAAAAAGACCCAAGTAAGATTGAATTGTTGTTGAATAGATAATTTAAGAACTTATTCCTTAAATTAACAATAATAAAAGTATGAATATAAGTATTTGAAGCTAATAGGATTTTACAAAAGCAATATTAGTAGATTCATTTTTTATCTCTTTTTATCAGATATAAAAATAAAAGATTTATGTCTATATAAATTATTGCATAAAAAACTAATTGATAAATATTAAAAAAACGAAAATTAGAAAGAAGTGTTATTAAAACCAATAAAACAGTTAGTGGAGAAGAAAAGGCTATCCACTGCTGTAGAAATTGCTGTTAATCTTACCCAACCTATAAAAGAATTTTGAAGCATTAGTTTTTAACAATTATTGCAATTTATAGATAATTTTATTAACATCTAATCCTTTAAAATAAAATGCTTATAAAATTTCATAATATGAGACTAATTAAATTACAAAAAAGTAAATTGTAAAATGCCGCACCAATGTGTTCACTGCGGGAGAATCTGCCCTCCTGGAAGCAGAGAAATTCTTGAAGGATGCCAAGGATGCGGGGCGCATTTTTTCTTTTATATTAGAGAAGAGCGGTTAGAAAAAGCGAAAAAGAAGGATGTTATAAAAGAAATGGCTCCTGAAGCAAAAAAGCAGATTGAAAAAGATATTAGAGAAATGGCTGGAATTGAAAAAGAAGATTCACCAGTAATTCTTGATTTTGAATCTGTGAGAGCAACTGCTCCTGGAAAATATGAAATTGATGTTGTTAATTTATTTAGAAAAGATAGGCCTTTAATTTACAAACTTGAAGAAGGCAAGTATATTATTGACTTGGCTACAACTCTTTCTGGAAGCGCAAAAGAGATTAAGGAAATTAAAAATCCTGAACAGGAAAAAGAACAAGAAGAATAAAAACATATTAAAAGTCTTTTTGAGTTTTTTTATTATGACAAAAAAAATAAGTCTTATTATAAAAGAGGTTGTAAAAAAAATCAAGCCGGAAGAAAAAGAGATTTCTTGGATTATAGAGGAGCTTGAAAATTTTTTAAAAGAATTAAAAAAAAGAATTAAAAAACAAAAAATTAAGGCAGAGGTTTTTGTTGGGGGGAGTTTTGCAAAAAAAACACTTATAAAAAAAGACAAGTATGATATTGATATTTTTTTGAGATTTGATTCCAAATATAATAATTCAGAGCTTTCAAATTTAACAAAAAATATTTTAAAAGGAATTAAGGGATTAGAGCAAATTCACGGCTCTCGCGATTATTTTCAAGTAAAGGCTGAGAATAATTTATACTTTGAAATTGTTCCAGTAAGGAAGATAGGAACCCCCGCTGAAGCAAAAAACATAACAGACCTTTCTTACTCTCATGTTAAATATGTAAATAAAAAAACAAATAAAAAAATTTTAAATGAGATTCTTGTAGCAAAGGCATTTTGCCATGCAAAAAATTGCTATGGGGCAGAGTCATATATTAAAGGATTTTCCGGCTATGCCTTAGAATTGCTTATTATTTATTACAAAACTTTTGAAAAGTTTATTAGAGAAATTGCAAAAAGTGATAAACAAATAATCATTGATATTGAAAAACATTTTTCAAACAAGCAGAGGGTTTTAATTGATTTAAATGAATCAAAGCTTCACTCCCCAATTATTTTAATTGACCCAACCTATAAACAGAGAAATGCCCTTGCTGCACTTTCTCAAGAAACTTTTGACAAATTTAAAAAAGCATGCGAGAGATTTATTAAAAATCCTAGTATAAAAGAATTTGAAAAAGAAAAAATTAATTTAGAGAAAATAAAAAAGGATTCAGAAAAAAAGAAACAAGAATTTATAATTATTGAATTTTCTACCAACAAGCCAGCAGGAGATGTAGCGGGAAGCAAGCTATTAAAATTTTACAACCATGTCTGCGAAGAATCTTCTAAATTTTTTAAAATTAAAAAAAGAGGATTTGAATATGATGGCAAGCAAGGTGCAAGGGCTTTTTTAGTTGCAGAAAAAAAGAAAGAGCTTATTATAGAAGGTCCAGATTTGCAAGATAAAGAAAATGTTAGATTATTTAAAAAAGCACATAAAAAAACTTTTTTAAGAAAAGAAAAGGTTTTTGCGAGGGAGAAAATAGATAAAGGAATTAAAGAATTTTTAAAAGAATGGAAAAGAAAAAACCAGATTAAAACTAGAGAGATGAAAATTAAAGAATTTGGGGTTTTTTGAAATAAAAAAAAGATTTAAAAAGTCTTTTGAATAAATAAAAATAGAGGTGTAAGATGAAGCTAAACATTTTTTTGGTCTTTTTATTTCTCCTAATATTAGGCAATGGAATTTCTGCATTTGGATTTAATGGAACAGTTTATGATATAAATGGAAATCCATTAAATAACACATTAATCAATATTACTATCAGAGATGAATCTTTTAATGTTATTGGAAGCAATTTTACCTACACTAATGCAAGCGGGTGGTTTGATACAAATATTTCTACTATTGCAAATTCTTTTTATGAGCCTTTAATAACATGGACAAATCAGAGCACTGGAACAGTCCAATATGTTGGACAAAGCCTTCCTGCCTTTCCTGCACAAATGCTTGCTGAGGTCTCTGGAACTTCTTTTTATTTAAAAGAAGCTGGAACAATAAACATTACTGCAATTAATTCAACAGGAGGAAGAATTTCATTTATGTATCAAGTTAAAGACCAAAAATTAGGATACCCAATTGCAATGCAATTTAGCAGTGCAGTTAGTGGGGCTAAGGTTATTGCACCAAGAGACAGAAATTATTCTATCATGGTTTATCCAGAACAAAGCATGCCTGTAAGCTTTAATTGGGATAATTTTTCTGCTACTAACGGATATGTTATAAATACTCTTTCAACTTATAACTTTACTACAAAAACTCTTCACTATCAATTTAACACGACAATGAATATTGTTCGTGTTTCAGGATATATTAATTATTCGGGAATAGAGGGATGGAATGAGTTTACAATTATCCCCTATATATTAGAGCCAGGAAGCATGGTTCATGCAGAATATGGAGATATGCCCTACAATATTAGTGCTATGAGTGGAGAGTCAGATACATACAATGTAGCAACAGGGTTTTACAACATTTCACTTCCTTCTACTCCTGCTGAAACCTCAAACATACTTTTATTTGCAAGTGCGAGAAATGGCAGTGAATTTTACGGAGGATTTAGAAATATATCCAATCTTGGCTCAGCAGGATTAAATGGATTTAATTTTAGCCACATGTCAGGATTATTTGGAGACCCAATAAATCTTACTATGGAAAGTCTTTTCGAAACATCTATTGGAATCCCTAGTGCAAAGCAGACATTTAATCTTTTAAATTCAACAAATGGAAGCTTAACAAATATTAATGGACATATTGAAGTCACAGTAGATTATTCTAATCTTGGAGCAACTGAATCTACCTGGATGCTGGATATTTTTCAAGGAGGAAATGCAGGATTTACCCTCCCTCTTTTAAACAATAGCGGAATAAAAGAAATGAATCTTTTTGTTGAGGGAGGAGATTATGCTCCAAAAAGAGTTTCTTATACTGCATCTCAATTAATTTATGCACAAAACATTAGTTTTTCTAATTTTAATCCAGGAGACATTGACAGATCTTTAGATGAAAGCCAGATATTTATGGGATTAATTATTTCAAATTCAAGCTGTGATGTTCCGTCTATAAGCGAGGGATGTTTTGTCGGAGGAATCAATGGGCAAGGATTAGATGAATTTAATCCAATGAAAGCGATTATTGGAGGAGGAAGATTAAGCTTTGTTATGGGAACTTCAAGTATTAAAGTTCACTATGTAAATGTAGATATGCTTGCCTCTGGACCCCCAGATGCATTATTTGAAAGCTCTACTTCAGAATCAACTTCTGGAACTTTTGAATCTGCTTTAAGATTTGGCTCTCAAGGACCTACAATTTATGATTATGCTCTTGTAACAATTCCATATACAGAGGGGGGTTCTTCTACAACTGGCCTTAATGAATCTGGAGAAATAAATATCTCTATTCCTCTTTTATATGATGATGACTGGAATGTAATATGGAATGCCACGGTAAATGGAACAAATGCTAGTGCATTAGCAGGAAATTACTCTCATTATTCTGCAAGGAAAAATGAGTGGCAAGTTTTATTGCAAGGAACAACTTGTCATGAAAACGGAGCAACTGCTGCAAGTATTAATGCAACCCATCCCTGCTATATTGATAAAACAAACAATAAAATAGTCTTGAGAATCCCTCATTTCTCAGGAACAGGACCTAAAATAACCGGGAGTGTTATTAGTGCGTCCTCCTCTGATGATTCTTCTTCAAGTTCTTCTTCTGGAGGAGGGGGGGGTGGTGGAGGCACAGTTCCAATTCCAAAAGCAACATATTTATTCAGTAAAATTACTCCAAGCAATGCTCTGGTAGTAAAAGATATCTCTTCAAAAATAGGCATTAAAGAAATTAAAATTGAAGTTAAGAACGAGGCACAAAATGTTAAAATAACAATTGAAAAATATTCAGAAAAACCTTCAGCAATATCAAAAGAAAAATCTGGAAAAGTAAACCAATATATCCATATAAATGCAGAAAATCTTAAAGATAAAATAGACAAGGCTATTGTGAAATTCAGAGTTGAGAAAACATGGGTTTCTCAAAATAATGTAAGCAAAGAAAATATTGTTGTTTCTAAATTTGATGAAACAAACGAAATCTGGAATGACTTAAAAACCGAGTATAGTGGAGAAGATGATGATTATTACTATTATCTTGTTGAACTTAATGGATTTAGCTATTTTGCTATTTCTGAAAAAAGCGTTGTATCTTCATCTTCTGGAGAAGGGAGTTTAGAACAAGGGGATAATGGAACAGAGGGAGAATCTTCTGAAGAAAATTCATCAGCAAATGACAAAGGGGCTTTAATGTGGTGGGTGATTTGGATAATTGTTTTAATTATCCTCATTATTTTAGGAGTAATTGGATATAGAAAGTTTAAAGGAAATAATTAAAGAGTAGGGCAATCTTCTTTATTTCTTTCTCTTACTAGATTCATTAGCTCTTCCATAAAAGCGTAAGCAGTTTTTATATTTTCGTAATACTGTATTGCAGGGGTATTTCCATTTTCAATAATTGGGTCTACAAATTCGCCGTATAATTTTCTCCTTATCTCTGCTCTTTTTTCCATAGGCATTTTAATTACTCCAATGCTTGTTCAAATAAATCAGAAAAAGCTCGCGAGAAAAATTCTGAGTTAAGCCAGATTGCAACTTCTTCTCTTTCATCTCCTTCTGTAATATAGAAAAGAATTTCTTTTTTATCTATAATGAAGAACTTTGCTTTAACTGAAATTGGTTTTATTTTTATTCCAACTTTTGTTGATATTCTCTTAATCATTTCCTGGTCTCCTGAAAGAGAAACAAGAACTTTAATATTTGCTGATTTTAATGCGTCAATTGTTTGCTTAAAAATACTAAGCTTTGAGAAAAAATCTTGTGCACTTGTGCAAATTATAACTTCTTTTTTTGCTTCTCTTAAAATATCTTTAAGATAACCGGAAATATTTGACCTTCCTTTTAAAGCGGCTGAGACCTCTTCTCTTTTTACAGGGTTGACCCCTTCTTTATAAAGCCCTTCTAAAACAGAGAACTCTTCTGTTTCTTTGATTTTGCCCAAACTTTGTATTTTATCTTCTGCTTTTTTTCTAACATTGTTTTTTAGTTTTTCAAGAATCATTTTAGGTTTTACTCCGATATATTTTACTGGCTTTCCAAGTTTAATAATTGCAAAGCCGGCTTTTTCTAAACTTTCTAAAACATCATATGTTCTTGATCTTGGAACTCCTGAAATTTCTGCAACTTCTCCTGCAGATGCAATTCCTTTAGAAAGCAGGGCTAACCAAACTTTTGTCTCGTAGATATTAAGGTCAAAGTAGTCCTTAATTTTATTAATTAATTCTTGTTTTACTAACATTTTCACTACTCTCTGCAAATAAAATTGATTTATAAAGTTTATGGTTTTGTTACTTTTATAAAGTGGGAACAGGGGGGGAAGATTTTTAAAGGAAGGAAAATTTGGAAGAAAGAGGGTAGACAGAAATAATTTTGGAATAAGAGAAAGAAAAACCTCAAGGACAGTAGCTTTAGAGCAATGGGTTAACCTATTAACAATTCCAGCAAATAACTGCTTTTCTGGAAAAGTTACAACAATAACAGATGATGATTTTATGTATTACGACCATACAGAACAACAAGAATCTCTAAAGAAAGAGAAGAAGCTTATATTAAGACAAATAAGGAATGTCTTGTGAGAGCTACAGAGGTTTATGCTATTGAAATGACCACTAGAAAGAAAGTTGAAGAAGCATGCCAATATACTAACAATAAAAATAGAGAAAAAGAGAAAAGTAAAATCTCACAAAATCAACCAACTCAATAACATTCCTAAGAAAATACCTGCTGTAATGAAAGGCATTGCAGGATAAAATTTCTTTTTTTCTGCGAGAAAAAATAATCCTGCCAACCCAAGTGTTGCTCCTGCAGTTACAAACAAAGCATAAGATAACCCAAAGCTAACAAGCATAACCCCTGCAGTAATTATTGGAAAAACAACATCTCCTCCTCCAAGAATTGCAACCTGAACTTTAATTTTCTTGTTTTTGCGTTTTGAGGGAGAAAGAGTTCTAAGAGCTTTAATTTTAGCCTTTTGTTTTTTAGAAGCATAAGGAAGAAAAAACCCAGAAAAAATCTTTAAAGTATTCATTTGATATTTTGCCATTTTCTGCATAATTCCAGAATGCCAGACTGCCCACATATCATAAAGAGAAATTAAAATTAAAAGAAGAATAATTGTCCAAATATTTAAAAGAGGAACAAAAACTGCAGCAATTCCAGGATAAATTAAAAGCTCTGTAAAATTATGAATGAAAAAATTGTTTTTATAGACCTTAAAAAAAGCAAAGAATAATGCAAAAATCAGAGAGTATAAAAGGAAATTTTTAAGAAAAATTGCTTTAAATGAAATTGTCAGAGCAATTACAATAACAAGAAAAAACCATAATTTAAGGACAAAGCTGATATGAAATCTTGAAAGAAGGAAAAACAAGATGATTGCAAAAATAAATGCAACTACAATACTTGAAAAAACCCCATAATATTCTTTAGTAGTATGCGGGACTTCTGACTGGTCCATTCCTAAGGGAAGTTTATTTTCTTGTGCAGAATAAAAGTTAACCACATATAACCCAATAAACTGAGTTAGCAAGAACATTCCCAGTAAAATAAAAGTTATTTTTAAATTGTGTTTAATTTTCTTTTCACCTCTTTGATTAAAAGGAAAAGTGGTTTTTAAAGTTAATTTATCTCTTTTATCTCAACCTCAAAGTCTCTAAATTTCTTGGAACATTTGTTTCAATTCTCTGAGATTTATAAATAGAAGATGCTAAATCTAATTCTTTTGAAACTTCACCATGATTGATTATTATTCTTTTTGACTTTGGATTCATATTATTAAAAAAAGAGAGAATCTCATTTCTTCCAGCATGAGCAGTAAGCCCAGTTATTGTATAAACCTCTAAATTAATATCAATATTTTCTTCATGTCCATCAACCATCATTTTTGTATTTTTTACTCCTTCTTGCACCTGCCTTCCTAAAGAGCCAACTCCTTGATAACATACAAAAATTATTGAATTGAGTTTATTTACTGCAAAATTCCTGAAATATTCTACTGAAGCTCCTCCAACCAACATTCCTGAAGTTGCCAAAACAATGCAAGGCCCTCCTTCAATTACTTTTTTTCTTTCCTGTGCAGAGCCAACTCTTGAGAAAGTTTCTGAAGTAAATGGGTTTTGGTCTTGAAAGACTTGGCTTTTCACTCTTCCGCTCAAAAAATCCGGATAAGCAGTATGAATTGCATTAATATCCCAAATCATTCCGTCAATATAAATTGGGACTTTTGCGAGCCTTCCTTTTTTCATTGCATCTTCTAAAATCAACATTGTTTCCTGAGCTCTTCCTAATCCTAATTCTGGAATTAAAACTTTCCCTCTTCTTTCAATTGTTTTATTAACTGCTTCTAAAAGCTCTTGTTCAGACTGTTCTCTTGGAGGGAGAATATCTTTTTTTGAGCCATATGTGGATTCTGTTATGACAGTTTCCACTCTTGGAAAACTATGGACCGCAGGGTCCAGGAGTCTTGAACGCCCGTATTTATAATCCCCTGTATAGAGAATATTGTGCAAACCATTTCCAATATTAAGGTGGACCATCCCGCTCCCAAGACAATGCCCTGAATTATAAAAAGTCAGCCTCACATCCGGAGTAACATCAGTTACCTCTCCGTAATTCAAGCAAATACTATGTTTAACCATTTCTTTGATATCAGAAGAATCAAAAAGAGGTTTGGCTGCCTGCTTATAAGCAACTCCAATAAAATCAAGGGACATTAAAGCGGCAATATCTCTTGTTGGAGGAGTCATATAAACAGGCCCTTTGTATCCCATTTTATAAAGATAGGGAATTAATCCAACATGGTCTAAATGAGCGTGAGAAACAATAACTGCATCAAGCTCGGAAATATTAAACTCTGGGATATTTAAAAAAGGGAATTTATCATCTCCTTGAGAAGCAACATCTATTCCGCAATCAAGGAGAACTCTTGAATTAGGAGTTTGGATTAAAATAGAGCTTCTTCCAACCTGTCTTGCTCCTCCTAAAAAAGTGACTCTTACCCATTCATGAACTTTGTCTGGAGACCAGTCAGTATAAATTTTTTTCCCTATTTGATTTAAGAATTTTCTCCGATAAGTATTGTTTGCATAAAGAACGCTTCGAATATTTTCAGTAATCTGGCTCTTAATTGCAGGGCTCCTCTGGACTTGCGGAGCCCATAATGTCTGCTTTCTTATTTCCTCTAAGATTGAGCCTTGTTTTCCAATAACCAATCCAGGCCGTTTTGCTTCAATAATTACTGTGCTTCTTTGAATATCAAAGATAATATTTGTAACTTCTGCTTCTTCTGGAACAATTTTCTTAATTTCTTTTTCAACAGCTGACTTGTCCAACAAGATTTTTTGGCTTGCTCTTAATTCAATTCTTTTTTTAACTTGATTTACAATCTCTTTTATTTTCCCGCCATCATCTTTAAAGAAGTTCTGATTGTCAGTATATAAAACAATATTTGCACCTTCAAAAACTGCTTCAGTTACATTCCCATGTAACTGCTCTATTATTTGCTTTAAGATATCCATTTGAAAAAATTACTCTTTTTTGTCGTCTTTAAAATCAGGCTCAATTGTCTGTTCAACAATTTTTTTAATGCCGTCTTTAGTAATTGCAAAAATGTCAATCCCATATCCAGAACCAACATCTCTTTGTGTAGAAGACTTAAGGGCTTCTTTAGCCAATTCTATTCCTTCTTCAACAGACATATCTTTTTTATACTGTCTTTCTAAAAGACCTAAAACATAAGGCATTCCTGAACTAAAATTTGCATCATAATCCTCAACTTTAACAACACTCCCAGAAGGCTCAATAGTATATAGTTCAGAAGTTCCGTTTGTATTAAATCCTCCTAAAAGAAACCCTACCTGCTGAGGAATCATTGAGGGCTGTCTTATCCCAGAATAATTCATTCCAGAAAGCAAACTTGCTGCCTGCTTCACGCTTGGCCTTGATTTAGAACGCAGTTCCTTGAGCTTTAATTCTGCAGAAAGAAATTTAGGCACTCTTTGAGCATCAGAAACCATTCCTGTAAAAGAAATCAGCAAATAATCATTAACTTTAACAGTTTTTGGGAAATTTTTTCCTACGACTAAATTTCCTGCAGTTATCTGTCTATCAGAAGCCATAACTATTCCGTCTTTACAAACAATTCCCAATATAGTTGTTCCTGTTTTAAGAATATTTTTCTTTAAATCTTCGTCCATTTTAGAATATAAAATCTTTAGAACTTATAAAAATTAAGAGAGTAAGCAGTTTATAAGTCTTTTGGTAGGCTAGTTTTTGGCTATTTCTTCTTTTTCAGTTATTCCATTTATTTTCTTGAGTTTTATGACATTATCCACAAAACTTTCTATTTTTTGTTCATGACTGACGATTATTAACTGAGCAACATCTAATTCCTGTAAAATATCTCTTACTTTGTCCAATTGCTGGTCTGAAAACCCGTCAGTTGGCTCATCTAATATAACTAAATCCCTTGTATTAATTTTGCTCATAAGAGAATTAATCACTTGATTAAGTGCAAGGCGATATGCCAATGCAATTGCAGTTCTTTCCCCTCCAGAAAGATAAGCATAATCTATTTCATAGTCCTGTTGTTCAATTATTGGGCTAAAATCATCATTCAGCCTTACAGTGAAGTTTTCAGAGACAAGCATAGAGAACCATTCTGAAAAGAGCTTGGAAAATTCAGATTTAAGCTGAGCCATAACATTTCTTTCAATATAGGAAATTACTGGAATAAATCTTTTTGCAAGCCAATCTTCAAGTTTAAGCAAATAAGCATATTGTTTTTTTAGTTCTTCTCCCTTAGCAATTTTTTCCTCAAGCTCTTGAATTTGAATTTTTAACAAATCCAGCTCTTTTTTTAATTCTGCTGTTTTAATCTCTGCAATTCTCTCCTGATAATAAGCTTCATCTAATTCCCTTTGTTTTTGCTCAAAAATTGAATCATATTTTTTTAATTCCACAATAGAGTTGGCTAAAAGCTCTATTTGGTTAGAAAGAAGCTCTATATCTTTTTCAAAAGAAAGATTTAATTTCTCCAGCTCTTGCAAATGCGATGATTTTTCATTTATTGACTCTACTTTAATTTGCAATACTTTTAATTCCTGCAATGTTTTTTCAAGTTCAGAAGTTTCGGATAGGTTTTTATTTATTTTTTCAGAAAGCCCCTTTTTTTTCAAAGTTAATTCCTTTATTTTGAAAATATTTTTGGAAATATCTTGGTCAAGATTATTCAATACATTGGACTTATAATTTGGGTCAACATCCTGCAGACAAGTCGGGCAAATTTCTATTTTTTGAAGCCCTTGTTTTATTTTTTCATTTTCCTGATTTTTCAAAGAAAGGGAATTTATTGAAGAAGATACTTGAAGATTTTCTTCAGAAAGTGTTTCTTTTTCTTGTTTTAAATCTGCAATTTTTTTTTCAAGCGAAGGTATCTGGGTTATCTGTTCCTTAAGCGAGGAAAGCTCCTGCAACTGGTTTTTTATTATCTCAATTTGTCTTTTATTTGACTCAATTGAATTTCTCTTTGTTGAAATTAAAAGCCTTGTTTTCTCAATTTCTTGATTCATCTGATTTTTTTCTTCAATTTTTTTTGCAATTAATTCTTTTTCTTCTGACTTTTTTTTAGTTAATTCTTTTTTAGAAGAAAGCTCTGCTTGCCTTTCAAGCAATTCCATTTCTTTTGCTTTTCTCTCTTCTTGTTTTTGCGCAAGAACCTCTTTTTCTTTGTCTAATCCTGAAGACATTCCTTCTTTAAGCCTTTTTTCTTCCCTTACTTTAGCAAGAATAATAGAGGAATTTTCTAAAATTTTCTTGTATTTATCAATTCCAAAAACATGCCTCAAGGTATTAAGGCGAGTATTTGAATCTTCAAGAATAATCTGCTTCATTTCTTCTTGAGGAGTGTAAACAGTGAATTTATACAAAAGATTTTGTTTTTTTGCAAATTCTCCGGGATAATTGAGCAAAGACAATACCCTGCTTTTAAGTTCGCTGACAGAGAGTTCTTCCTGGGTTCCTTCAGTGGTTATAGAACAATAATCTTGAGAAACAGTTTTTCCTCTTTTTAAAGTCCTATGGATTGTTACAGATTTTCCTTCAATTTCAAGGTCAAGGATTACTCCCCCAGCATCCTCCCCATTTTTCAAAAGAGAAGAGCCTCTTTGCCCTGGCTGAAGTCCAAAAAGTGCAAATTCTATTCCCAGCAAAATTGAAGTTTTTCCTGCCCCAATATCTCCTGAAAGCAAAGTTGCCCCTTCTGGAAACTCAATTTCCTGCTCCCTATAGCTCCTAATATTTTTTAAAGTAATTTTTTTTAATTTCATTTTAAAATTTTAAAACCCCTTTTGCAGAGTCAATTAGTTTTTGGTTAAATCTTTCTGAAGTTTCTCCTTCCTGCTTTTCAACATTTAAAACCTCCATAAGTTTGGGGATTAAAGAATTCAGGTCAGAGGGGTTATCTTCAGAATAAACCTTAATTGCCTCTTCTTCAATATTTTCTTTATTTGCCACTTCAACTTCCAGCTCTACTTCTCTTGTTTTTAAATCATGCGTATTTTTTAATAAAAAATATGCTCCCCTTTCTTTTGCAAATTCTTCAATTTGAGAAAACTTGATATCAGAATTTTTTCCATGCTCAAGAGTTCCTCTTACTCGCAATAAAACAATCTTATCTGCAAGAGAGTGTTTGTTTAATTCATGAAGAATTTTCTCTGTTGCAATTGCCGCATCATTGACTTCAATTGTCACTGGCAATACCTGTTTTGAGGGCAATTTTATCAAAGTAGATGTTTTAGCAAATGTATCAACAATATGAAAACTTCCTTGCTGGAGGTCTTCTAATTCTGCAAAATTGTTTGGAAAGACAGGTCCGGGATAGACAAAATTTTCATATTCAAAATTTATATGAAGATGTCCGAGTGCATAATAGTCTGCTTTTGGAAGCTTTTCTGTTTCAAGGGAATCTATTGGGAGTGTTCCTTTTGCTTTGTCAATTGTTGTGTGAATAGCAAAAACCTTATACATTCCTGGAGCATCGTGAAGTTTGACTTTTCTTAAATCATCAATTTCAAGCCCAGATTTTTTTCCTGGATAACCATAAAGAGCAACACCCCCCTGCACTACTGGATTAAGATAAATAAAATCTTCTCTTTCTTCTGGCAAGTGAATGTTTTTGCAAAATCCTGCATGCTCCAACACATCAAGAAAGGTCTTTCCTGAAACTGAATAATCATGCGAGCCTGCAATAATAAAACAAGGGATATTTGCATCATGGAGTTTTTTAAATTCCCTAAATGTCTGCTTAAGGACTTCTATTCCCGGATAAGCAGTGTCAAACAAATCTCCTGCAATTAAAACAAAATCAAGCTTTTCTTTTATGCAAATATTAATAGCATTTTGAAATGACTTGAAATTCAATTCCTGCAATGGGGGCTGTTTCCATCCTCCAAGGTGAACATCCGAGATGTGAGCAAAACGTGCCATGTTTAATTTAAGATTGTTTAGAATAAAAGCATATTGGTAAGAGAGTATATAAAATAAAGGGAAAGACATAAAAGTAAAATTTTATTAAAAAAATAATGGAAAAAGTTGCTGTTGTTAAATGTTCAGATTATGATGAAAAAAAAGTTTTTGACGCTGTGAAAAAAAGCTTTGAATTAATTGGTTT
This sequence comes from archaeon, assembly GCA_024278335.1. Lineage (GTDB taxonomy): Archaea > Nanobdellota > Nanobdellia > Pacearchaeales > GW2011-AR1 > JAJRTJ01. The sequence goes on along the minus strand of JAJRTJ010000004.1, from coordinate 16,365 downwards.
TTCTCCTAAAGAAAGTGCAAAAGTCTTGATTAAGCCAAATATTGTTGGGGGTTATCCAAAAAATCAAGAAGCAATAACAACACACCTCTCTGTAATAAGGGGGGTTTGTGAATTTTTAAGGCAAAAAAATTGCGAGATTTTGATTGGAGATTCTTCTTTTGTAAATACAAGCCAGCACATGAAAACACTTGGAATTGACAAACTTGCAGAAGAATATGGAAAATTAGTGATTTTTGAGAAAGAAAAACTCCTTGAATTTAAAGATGAAAATTCTGAATTTGTTGAAAGTGTAAAACTTCCTGGATTATTTAGAGAAATAGACTATATAATTAATCTTCCTAAATTAAAAACCCATGTTTTGACCTTGTTTAGCGGGGCAGTAAAAAATATGTATGGGTGCATTCCTGGAGGAATGAAGCAGGTTTATCATAATACTGCAAGAGGGTATGAAAATTTCTCGAGGCTTGTTGTAGATATTTTTCAAAAAGTAATTCCCTCAGTTAATCTAATGGACGGAATAATTGGAATGGAAGGGCCTGGTTCAACAGCAGGAGAGCCGAAAAAAGCAGGCATTTTGCTGGCTTCAAAAAATGCTTTTGCGCTTGATATTGCAGGGTGCAAAATAATTAGCATTAATCCAGAAGAAGTTGCTATGCTTAAAGAAGGAATTAAAAGAAATCTTTATTCTGAATGGAAATTTGATTTAGTTGGAGTAGAAAAACTTCCTGAAATAAAATTCAAAAAACCCCATGAAAAAGAAATGCAAGAAGGACTGGCAAAGGTTTTTCCTGAAAGAGATGTATTGGTTAATCGAGAAAAATGCATTAAGTGCGGGATTTGCACAAAAAGATGCCCTGTAAATGCAATTACAATGAATCCTTACCCAATGATTGACTATAAAAAATGCATCAGGTGTTTTTGCTGTGCAGAAGTCTGCCCCCAGCATGCAATGGAAATTCAATCTCCGCAAAGTATTATGGGAGATAACAAGAAAGAAGATGATTAAGGTAAGGGGGTTCTTAAAATCCTCTCTCTTCTCCTTTCATATTCTTCTGGAGTATAATATGGAACTCCTCTTTCAGAATAAAATCTCCTTTCTCCATAGGGTCTTTTAGAAGTTTCATCTAAATCTCTATGGAAAGAGTCCCTTGGGGGTCTTACTTTTCTCATAAATTAATTAAGAAAATATAGTTTAAATATTTAACTCCCAAACAAACAATTTTTCAAAAAACAATTTTTTCTCTGCAAGTTTTTTCTTTTTATAATTCTGCCAATTAATTTTTTTTGTTAATGAAGATGTTAAGAGAAAAATCTTTCCTTGTTTTGATAGATGTTTTTTTGCTTGTTTTAAAAATTGGTTAATGATTTTGCTCCCAGTTTTTCCTCCAGTTGTTGCAAGTTTAGAGTCTTTTGGCTCATTTGGATTTTCTGGGAGATAAGGAGAATTGAAAATTATTAAATCAAATCTCTCTTTTATATTTTCAAATAGATCTGATTTAATACAATTAAACTTAAGTTTTTTGCCGTGCTTAACTGCTCTAGGATTAATGTCGCAGGCAAATATTTGTTTTTTAGGAAGATAGTTCTTTGCAGTTTTCAGATTAATTCCTGAACCAGCTCCAATTTCTAAAAATTTTAATTTAGGATTTTTAGTAAATAATTTTGGAAGTTGTTTTCTTAAAACTTCTTGCATTAAAAAAGAATCTTCTGCTGGGGGGTAAATCAAAGGCATTTTAAGAACTCAAAAAGTTCATAATCTCTGCTTTAAAGATAATAAATAAAAGTATTCCAATCAAGCCAGCTAAAACCAAAAGCATTATTATAAGCACCCAGTCTACTCCAGGTCTTGTGTCTTGTCTTTGATAATTTGAAGTTCGCTGGGTTTTTTCTGTTTTTGGGGTTAGTTTTTTTTGTGATAAAGAAGAATCTTTTTTCAGCACTGTTTTTGGTTTTTCAGGGGGATAATTAGAAACTTTTTGAATTGGAGCAGAGGTTTTTGGCTTAAGGGGTTTTGGGGAAAATTTCTTTTTTTCCTGACTAATCGGCTGTTTAGACGCAGACCGCAGTTTAGCTCCCTGCACAATTCTTGCAGCAGCTTCAATCTCCTCTTTGGGGTATCCTGCATAATAAAAACTTTCCATTGCCTGTTTTAAAGACTGGCCATTGTTCATTGCCTGCTTGATTCCTTCAACTATTGCCTCGTTTACCATTATAATTTTATGTGCTGCAAGTTTTGCATTAAGTGACATTCTTTTCCTGCACGATAGCCCATTTCCCTTGCAAGCTCAATCATTGGAGTGAGTTGCTGTGTTGAACCATGTGAGGGAATAATGTGCTCTGGATTTAATAAAGAGATCAGGTCTCTTAAATCTTCCCTTCCTCCATGTCCTGAAACATGCACATTATCAAATATTCTAACGCCAAACTTCTTTAAATTTTTATCCATTTTTTCTTTATTTGCAATATTGATTGGGACTGGAATTGTTTTTGAAGAAAAGACTATGTTGTCATTTTTTTTAAATTCAAAAGGAAGTTTTTTTCTTGAAATTCTTTCTAAAATACTTCCAGGCTCTCCTTGATGCCCTGTGCAAACAACCAAAGAATTTGAGCGCTTTTTCTGCACTTGCTTTAAAATTGACTGCACTTGTTTAGAATAACTTGCTAATTTAATTTGTCTTTTAAATGGGAGGATTCCTGAGTCTTTTGCTGCTGAAACATATTTGTTCAGGCTTCTTCCAATAAAATAAATGTCTCTTCCCATTTTTTTTCCAAAATCAACAATGCTTTTCAGACGAGCTATATGGGAAGAAAAAGTCGGGACAAAAATAATTGAATTTTGATTTTGAATTGTCAGCAAAACTTCTTCTAATAAAGCTCGTGCAACTTTTTCACTGGGGGTTTTTGTTTCAGAACCAGAATAAAGAGAATCCACAATAACTGCTTTTACTCCTCGTTTTGCAATTCTTTTAATTGCCTGATAATTTGGAGGAAGCCCTGTTATTGGATTGTTGTCTAATTTAAAATCATTGGCATAAACTACAACCCCCTCTGGAGTATGAACTGCAATCATTGCAGTCTGAGGAGTTGAATGAGTCATATTAATAAATTCTGCCTCATAATTTCTTTTTTTCCCCTTAATTAAAAATTTTCCATTTGGCTGGACAGATTTAAGAGGATTAGAAAGTTTAATGTTCTCGTCTTCAATTAATCTTTTTAAAACAGCAATGGTAAAGGGCGTCCCTGCAATTGGAGCATTGTATCTGTGGGACATGTAGGGTATTGCTCCGATATGGTCTAAATGCGCGTGGCTTAAAAGCATGGCTCTTAATTTGCTTCTTATTCCAAATTTATCTAAAATTGTATCGTCGGCAATTGCCCCAATTCTTCTTAATTTTTTTTCAGTATATGCCTGAAAATCCTCTTGCTCTTGCAATTCTATGACAGAAGGAAGATGAAACCCAGAATCAAACATTACTGCATCGTCTTTAAGTTCCAGAATAGACATGTTTTTTCCGACTTCATTAAATCCTCCAATTGAATGTATTCGCATTTTTCTCTTTTTCATTTTATTGAGGAAAGAAGGGTTTAAAAAATCTTTTACTCACCAAAGGAACCACGATATCCCATTTTAAGTTTTTTTATCTGGATTCTTTTTACTATAAGTTTCTAAAAATTTTTCTTCTTCAGGATAATATTTTCCTTTTATGTATTTATTTTTATATCCTTTTATGACCATATAAAATCTCTCTAATTTAAAAAATAATTTATCTTTTCTCATTTCTTTTAATTTCTCTGAATTTTTATCAATTAAATCAAAAAATTCAATTAAGGAAAGTTTTTCTTTTAATAAATGGAGCCGTCTCTCAATTGCCTCAACCGCAATTTTTTCGCAGTAAATTTGTCCAGTTAAAAAAAGGATTGCCCTTGCTTCATTAATTTCTTCCCAAGAGGGATTTTCTTTTGTAATTATTTCTAAATATCTCTTCCAAAGAGAATCTAATTCAGCAGGTATTTTTTCTACATTCCTAAGATAGGTGTATTTCATTAAATTAATCATTATGATTTAAAGAAAGGAGGATTTAATAATATTTGGGATAAAATTAAAAACTCCCTTACTTTGTTAAATTCATGAAAGCACTAATTCCTTCGCATAGAGAGAAAAAGAGATATTTAAAAATAAGGGGGAAGAATCTTAGAAAAAATGTAAAAAAGGCAATCTTGGAATTTATCGGAGTCAAGGGCCTCGCAGATGCGTGTTTAAATTGGATTGAAGAAAAAGGAAATTCTGCAATTATTTCAATAAACAGAAAGTCAATTAATTCTGTAAGGGCAAGTTTATGCGTCTTTCCTGAAAAAATTGTTGTGGATAAAGTCAGCGGAACACTTAAAGGTCTTGAGAAATAAAAATAATTTTAGAAAAAGTTGGTGGCAATAATCTTTTTAAAGAACATCTTTTTTAGGTTTTTATAGCAAGATTATTAATTGGCTTACATGATAAGGAAATTCGTGAAATGAGAGGCTATTGTTCTGCTTTTGATTATAATGCAACTATTGTGGAAGATTATTCTTTAATGGGAAAAAGGCACAAAGGGGAGGATATGATTCCATTGCAATGGATTTAAATTCTGGAAGAACCAAAATGGTGGTTGTTTCTAATTCTATTGAAGCTGTAAAACATTCTCTTGAAAGAGGTTTTGATGCAAGGGATCCTCTAAGTCTGGTTGATATTTTAAATGAGCTTCAAGAATAGAAAACCTTAAAAATAAATGATTCCCTCTTTTTTTGAACAGAGAAGAAGAATTAATAAATGTAAGATTCTCTAGGGAAATATGGATATGCCAATAGATATGCAACATCAAGCAATGGGGTATGACAGGACTGCAACAATGTTCTCCCCTGAAGGTCATTTGCTTCAAGTAGAATATGCTGAAAAAACTGTCAGACTTGGAAGCTCAAGTATTGGAATGGTTTGTTCAGACGGAGTTTTTATTTTAGCAGACAGAAGAGTTGAGGATAGGCTCATTGTTCCTGATTCATCAACAAAAGTCCATGAAATTGACAACCATATTATTTCAAGTGTTGCAGGGATTACTTCAGATGCAAGAGTATTAATTGAAAAAGCCCAGATTTTAGCTCAGAAACATAAAGTAACTTATGATTCTCCAGTAGAGCCAGAATTGATTGTAAAAGAAATTTCTAATATTAAACAGCAATTCACTCACTATGGGGGGGCAAGGCCTTTTGGTGTCTCTTTAATGATGGCCGGAGTAAATGGGAAAAAAGCAGAACTTTTTACAAGTGACGTGACTGGAAACTACTTTGCTTATCTTGCAAATGCAATTGGAGAAAACGACGACCAAATCAAAGAAAAATTAAGAGAAAAATATAAAGAAAACATGGCAATTAAGCAGGGAGTTAAATTAGCTTTAGAAATTTTTAAGGAACTGCAAGGAGAGAAATTTGACATTAAAAGATTTGAATTAGGCATTATTGAAATTGAAAATCCAAAGTTAAAAAAATATGAAAGTGAAGAGATAGAAAAAATATAATGGGAACACAAACAACAGCGAGAATAACTAAAGCAGGAAAACATTTTGAAATTCTTGTTGATATGGAAGCTGCCTTGGAATTTAAAAAAGGCCAGGGAAGTGTAGCAGATTTTTTAGAAATTGACAGAATTTTTAAAGACGCAAAAAAGGGCGAAGCAGCTTCAGGGAGTGATTTAAAAGAGGCTTTTGGAACAGAAGAGATTTCAGAGATTGCAGAGAGAATTGTTAAAGAGGGAGAAGTTTTAATTAATCAAGAGCACAGAAGTGCAGAGCAAGAACAAAAAGTTAAGCAAGTAATTGACTTTTTATCAAAAAATGCAATTGACCCCCAGACAGGCAACCCAATCACAACCGAAAGAATTAAAAATGCTTTAAACGAAGCAAAAGTAAATATAAAGAATACAGCGATAGAAAATCAAATTAGCGATATTCTTTCAGAGATTGGCAAGATTATGCCAATAAAAATTGAGACAAAAAAAGTCAAAATCAAGATTCCGGCAATTCACACCGGAAAGGCTTACGGAGTCATCAGCCAGTATAAAGAACAAGAAAACTGGCTTGATGATGGAGACCTTGAAGTTGTTGTGAATATCCCTGCTGGAATGGTTATGGACTTTTATGACAAATTAAATAATATCACGCACGGAAGTGCTTTAACTGAGGAAATACAAGAATAAAATGACAGAAGAAAGAAAAAATAAAGATGATGGGCAGGCAACAGGGTCGCCTACCTCGTCGAAGCAATCTAACGATTCTTCAACGAGAGAAATAGTTATTCCAGGAGAAGTTATTGGAGAAGGGGATTTATTGCCTGGAGAAGGAACAGAAAAAAGAGATGGCAAAATTGTTGCAGTAAGATATGGATTAAAAGAAAGTGATTCTAAATTAATAAAGGTTATTCCTCTTTCAGGAGTGTATCAGCCAAGAAGAGGAAATATTGTTATTGGAAAGGTTGAAATGCTTACATTTAATGGATGGGTTATTGATATTGGAATTGGAGAAAATGCTTTTTTATCTGTTGCAGAAGTTCCAAGATATGTAAATAAAAATGACCTTGGAGAAGTAATGGATTTAGGGGACATGGCTGTTGCTAAAATATGGGGAATTAATGCTCGTGGAATTGATTTAAGCTTAAAGTCACGGGGACTTGGAAAAATAGAAGAAGGAATGATTGTAGAAATAAATCCAAGCAAAGTTCCAAGGGTGATTGGAAAAGAAGGAAGCATGATTAGTATGATTAAAGAAGAAACAGACTGCCAGATTACTGTCGGGCATAATGGATTTGTATGGATAAAAGGAGATGAAATAGAAAATGAGCTTTTAGCAAAAAAAGCTATTGAATTTATTGCAAGAAAATCATTTGTTTCAGGATTAACTGATGAAGTAAAAAAGTTTTTTGAGGAGGAGAAAAAATAATGGAAGTAAAGAGCAAACCAGAGGTTTCCTCTCAACCAAATAAAAAACAAAATTCGGTTGAAAGACCAGACGGAAGAAAAGCAGATGAAACAAGACCAATTGTAGCTGAAGTTGGAATTATCCCAAATGCTGACGGAAGTGCAAAGTTTGCTTTTGGAGGAACAGTTGCAATTGCTGCAGTTTATGGTCCAAAGAAAATGCATCCCCAACACAAGCAAAATCCTTCAAAAGGAGTATTAAGATGTGATTATAGTATGATGAGTTTTTCTGTTAAAGATAGGATTCGTCCAGGTCCAAGCAGAAGAAGCATGGAAATAAGCAAGATTACAGAGTGGGCTCTTCAGCCAGCAATTGATTTAGAAGCTTATCCAAACATGGTAGTAGATGTTCACATTAATATTTTGCAGGCAGATGCTTCAACTCGTTGCGCAGGAATTAATGCAGCAGCAATGGCTTTGGCTCATGCAGGCATTCCTATGAAGGATATGGTAACAAGCGTGTCAATTGGTAAGCTTGACAAAGAACTTGTTGTTGATGTAAATAAAGCAGAAGAAGACTGGGAAGAAGGAGAAGGCGCAACAGATATTGCCATGAGTTTTACAAGTGCAGGAGAACTTACTCACATGCAATTAGACGGGCATATTACAACAGAGCAATTAAAAGAAGCAGTAAAGCTTGGGCAAAAAGCAGTTAAAGAGATTTATGAAATTCAAAAACAAGCATTAAAAACAGGGAAGAAAATTGAAACAGGGGGAAAGAAAAAATGATAACCCCAGAAATTAACAAAGAAAGAGTTATGAAATATCTTCAAGAAGGGAAAAGATTTGACGGAAGAAAACTTGAAGAGTTTAGAGAATTAACAATTGAAACAGGAATTTCAAAAAATGCAGAAGGCTCGGCAAAAGTCAAGCTTGGAAACACAGAAGTTTATGTTGGAGTTAAAATGGCAGTAGGAGAACCTTACCCAGATTCTCCAGATAAAGGAAATTTAATGGTTACTGCAGAATTTTTGCCTTTAAGCTCAGACAGGTTTGAATCTGGACCACCACAATTTCCTTCAATTGAACTTGGAAGAGTTACAGACAGAGTTTTAAGAGAAAGCCATTTTATTGAATTTGAAAAATTATGTATAAAGAAAGGAGAAAAAGTCTGGACAGTTTTTGTTGACATCTATACTATTAATGATGACGGAAATCTTCTTGATGCAGCAGGAATCGGAGCTGTCGCAGCATTAAAATCTGCTAAAATCCCTTTCTATGATGGAAAAGAAGGAAAAATTGATTATGAAAAAGAGTCAAAAGAAAAATTGCCTCTTTCAAAAGACATTCCTCTTTCATTAACTGCATATAAAATGGGAGACAAAATAATCATGGACCCTACTAGAGAAGAAGAGGATATCTCAGATGCAAGAGTTACTCTTGGAATTAAATCAGGAGTTGTCTCTTCAATGCAAAAAGGGCTTAATGACAAAATCAATGTAGAAGATTTGGGTAAAATATTTGATTTGCTTGAAGAAAAATCAAAAGAAATAGTTTTAAAAATTGAAAAATCTTTGAAATAAAGTTCTTAGAAAATGGAACAAACATTTACACAATATGAAAAGGCGAGAATAATTGGCGCCAGGGCTCTGCAAATTGCAATGAATGCTCCTCTTTTGATTAAAATTTCTCAAGAAGATTTAGAAGAAATCAAATTTGATGCACTCAAGATCGCTGAAATTGAGTTGGAATCAGGAGTATTGCCTATTTCAGTTATCCAACCTTTGCCTGAGAAAAAGGAAGAAAAGCTGAAAAAAGTCAAGGAAGCAAAAGTTGATGATAAAGAACTTGCTCAGAAAGAAGCTGAAGAAGAAAAAGAGATTGAAGAAAGCGGGGAGATAATGGAACTTGCTCAACCAGAAGATGAGGGGGATGAAGAAGAGGAAGCGGGTTCTGGTGATAGTTTGGAGTAAGGGAATTCTTAGAAATAGTTAAAAACCCCAAACCCTATTTTAATTTATGGTGGTGATAAAATCTACTTCTGCAAGAAAGATTAAAGACTCTCGAGGAGAGGCTACAATTCTTGTTGAAATTAAAACAAATGTCGGCAAGTTTTCTGCGTCTGCTCCAAATGGAAAATCAAAAGGCAAGCACGAAGCTAAACCTTATAAAAAAAATCTTGAAGGAGATATTAAAGCACTTAAAGATTTAGGCGAATATTTTTCTGAAGATATCTTAGAGGATTTTAATGATTTAAAAAGAGTTGAAGATATTGTAGAGGGGCATGTTGGAGCAAATACTCTTTTTGCATTAGAATCTGCTGTTTTAAAGGCCATGGCAAAAGAACAAAAAAAAGAAATTTGGGAGTTGATTAATCCTTTTGCTAAAAAAATGCCCTGTCTTGTTGGAAATTGCGTTGGAGGAGGCAAACACTCTTCTCCTGTGGGAGGCAAAAAACCAGATTTTCAAGAATTTGAACTTATCCCAAACACAAAAACCATTAAAGAAGCGTATGAAAAAAATCTTCAAACTCAAAAGATGATTAAGGTATTTTTAAAAAAAGAGGATGAAAAATTTAAAGAAAGTTTTAATGATGAAAATGCTTGGGAAACTTCATTAAATGAAAAGCAAGTCTTGGATATTTTAAAGAAAACCAAAATTCCACTTGGAATAGATGTTGCTTCTTCAAGTTTTTATAAACGAAGAAAATACAAATATGAAAACCCTTCTTTAGACCGGACTTCTGAAGAGCAAATGTTCTATCTCTCTAATTTAATTAAAAATTTTAGATTAATTTACATAGAAGACCCTTTTGATGAAGAGGATTTTGATAGTTTTGCCAAACTTTTAAAAAAATTTCCAAATAGCCTGATTGTCGGCGATGATTTAACAGTTACAAATTTAAAAAGAGTCAAAAAGGCTGCTGAAAAAAAAGCAATTAATGCTCTGATTGTCAAGCCAAATCAAAACGGCTCTTTAATCCAAGTCAAGGAAATCTGTAAATTTGCCAAAGAAAATGAAATTAAGATTGTTTTCTCCCATAGGAGCGGGGAGACAGGGGAAAACATTTTAGCAGACTTGACCTTTGGATTTCAGGCAGATTATTTTAAGAGTGGAATTTCAAGCAAAGTTCGTGAGATTAAGATTAAGAGATTAATTGAGATTGAGAAAAAATTGAAATAAATTTCTCAGAAAAGATTTATAAACCAATTTTCCTGTGAGTTTCTATGGCTAAGGTTATTGATGAAGTAAAAGATGCCTTAAAGAAAGGAGAAGAGGCTGTTAAGAAAGTTGTAGAAGAAGGAAAAGAAATAATTGAAAAAGCAGAAGAGAAAGTTGGATTAAAGGAAAGTTCTGAGAAAAAATCATCTAAAAAATTAGAAAAAGAAGCTGAAGAAGAGTCCACAGATGAAAAAAGGGTTGCAGATTTAGAAGAAAAAAAGAAGGCTCTTTTAGAAAAAGCCGCAAAACTTAAAGAAAAAGTTGCAGAGAGTGTTCCGACTACAGAAGAACTTAAAGAGCAGATTAAAGCAAAGAAAAAATCAGATATGCTTATTCCCTTGGAGGAATATGTTAAGGCAGGAATTTATCTTGGAACAAAGGTGGTTACTCCTGATATGAGGCCATTTGTTTATAGAAGAAGGGCAGATGGATTGGCTATTTTTAATACTGATTTAATTGATGAAAAATTAAAAGAAGGAATTGAATTTCTTTCTCAATTTGATGCAAAAGAGATTATTCTTGTATGCAAAAGACAGGCAGGATGGAAAGCTGCAAAGATGTTTTCAAAATTAACGGGCATTAGAATTTTTACAAAAAAATACCCTGCAGGTATTTTAACAAATACAGAGCTTCCAGACTTTTTTGAAAATGAATTAACAGTTGTATTTGATTCTTGGTTAGACAAAAATGCACTTAATGACACTTTGAATGTGAAAAAAAAGGTATTGATGATTTGCGACACTAATAATTTTGCAAAGGGCGCAGATAAAGTTATTATTGGAAATAACAAAAGTGCAAGAAGCCTTGGCTTGATTTTTTACCTTTTAACAAAAGGCTATTGCAAGGCAAAAAAGATTGAATGCGATATTCCAGATTTGGAGTGGTGGACTGGTGAAGTTGAAGAGTAACAGCCCATCATAGACAAAAAATTTCTTTGAAATTTTTAGCTGCGTCATTTCAAATAAGAAATTTGAAACAACACAGTGGACTGGAGAAATTGAGGAATAAGGGGGTAATTAATCTGAGAAAATATTTGATAAAAATCTAACCAACCTTCATAAACAGCCAATTCTCTTTCTTATCTCCCATTTGAGCATTTATTAAAACATATTTTCCTTTGAGGATTTTTCCTTGAAAATTTACTTCAATCTCCTTGGGAGTTCTTTTAATTAAAGTATAATTTCCTTTATCCCAGATTTTTACTTTGCCTTTCCCATAGCCTTCTTTAATTTCTCCTTCAAAATTCGCGTAATCTTTTGCATGGTCTTCTACTTGGATTGCAAGTCTTTTCACTGAATTTCTTGTCGGAGGTTTTTTTGGCAAAGCCCAGCTTTTTAGTTTTCCTCCAAGCTCAAGTCTCAAATCCCAGTGCAGATTTCTTGCTTTGTGTTCGTGTATAACAAAGATTGGCATGTTAAAAGAAAGGAAAAAGGTTTTATAAATTTTATAGGAAGAGATTTCAATCTTTTTCTTTACCGACGGAAAAAACTCTCTTTGCTCTGCGAAAGGTTTATAAATGCATCTTTTCTCAGAAATCTGTTAACTAAGATGAGTGCCTTAGTAAATTCATGTTTTTTGAAGGTAAGGTATGAGGTATGTAGAAGTTACAGTTGTAGTTTCAAGACCTTATAATAATTTTATCAGCCAATAGTTAGGAGATTGTGTGAAGTGATTTATTTGCTTACAAATAAATTGCGCAACTGATTCTTGTTTTATTGACGAGAAAGTTAAGTTGTTTTAAATCCAGTTGATCCTGCTGGCGGCTGCGGCTCTCTGATTTGCACTTAGACATGCAAGTCTGTTGAAAGACGGCGAACTGCTCAGTAACACGTAGCTAATCTACCCTATGGTCAGGGATAGCCTCGGGAAACTGAGGGTAAACCCTGATAGGGGCGAAACCCTGGAATGATTTTGCCCTCAAACTCGTGCCATAGGATGAGGCTGCGGCGGATTAGGTTGTTGGCGGGGTAATAGCCCACCAAGCCGATGATCCGTAAGGGCTCTTAGCGGAGAGGCCCTGAGAGGGAATCTGAGACACTATTCCCAGCCCTACGGGGTGCAGCAGTTAGGAATCTTTTACAATGCACGCAAGTGTGATAAATTGAGTTGGAGTGCTTTCCCTTGGAAAGCTTTTGTGAAATGTAAAAAGTTTCACGAATAAGGACTGGGTAAGACTAGTGCCAGCCGCCGCGGTAATACTAGCGGTCCAAGTCGCAGCCATTTTTATTGGGTCTAAAACATCCGTAGCTTGCTTAGCAAGTTTCCTGTGAAATCTTGTCTCTTAAGGGCAGGGCGAGCAGGAAATACTACTAAGCTAGAGACTGGAAGACGGAAGGAGTACGTTTGAAGTAGCGGTAAAATGTGTTAATCTCAAGCGGACTAACAATAGCGAAGGCACCTTCCGAGGACAGTTCTGACAGTAAGGGATGAAGGCTAGGGGCGCAAAACGGATTAGATACCCGTGTAGTCCTAGCAGTAAACACTGCGCACTAAACATCAGTACCTCCTCGAGAGGTATTGGTGCTGAAGGGAAGCCGAAGAGTGCGCTACCTGGGAAGTATAGCCGCAAGGCCGAAACTTAAAGGAATTGGCGGGGAGACACTACAACGGGTGACGCGTGCGGTTCAATTAGATTATACACCGTGAACCTCACCAGGAGCGACAGCAGAATGAAGGTCAGTCTGAAGGGCTTACCTGACACGCTGAGAGGAATTGCATGGCCGACGTCAGCCTGTGCCGTGAGGTGACCTGTTAAATCAGGTAACAGGCAAGACCCTCATGTATATTTACCATTTTACTATATACAGATTGCCTTGGTAACAAGGATGAAAGTGAGGGCTACGTTAGGTGAGTACAGCCCGAATCCCCTGGGCAACACGCGCGCGTCAAGGGCAGATACAACGAGATGCGACTCTGAGAAGAGAAGCTAATCCCTTAAAGTCTGTCTCAGTCTAGATTGAGGCTTGTAACTCAGCCTCATGACACTGGAATCCGTAGTAATCGTTTGTTATCAGCGAACGGTGAATATGTCACTGTTTCTTGCACACACTGCCCGTCAAACCAACCAAGTTTAGTTATGGTGAAACTCTTCGGAGGAGAACCTTGGCTAGATGAGGTAGGTTAAGTCGTCACAAGGTATCTGTAGGGGAACCTGCAGAGGGATCACCTCCTATAAAATTAATAAGTGTTCGAGAAATTACAATCTTCTACATACTTTCATCTTGTTGCAGAATAATGTTCAAAGACTTGAGAATTCCTGAGATTACGTCGGAGAAATAAAGAGAAATAAAATGGACCCGCCGTGAATCGAACACGGATCTCTTCCGTGCAAGGGAAGTATCTTAAGCCATTGGACAACGGGCCCTTAGAAATTTTAATTTCTAATGGTTTATAAGTTTTCTGCAACAGGATTAGTTAACAATCACAAGCCGATAAAAGGCCACAAACAAATCACATCAATCACATCACATTCATCATTTCACTGATGAAATTAACGAGCAATCGTTAATGGTTTTCAGAAAGAGTCTGAAAATCATAAGGAGAACACAAACTGGAAAGTTTGGATTCATAGGAATCATGTTCAATGAAATAAGTAGCAAGATTTCCCACTAAATTATATTTAGAAGGAAAAGATATTCTACTATTTATACTGGTAGATGGATAGCTTGGTTTTGGTTTTGATGAAAGACGTGGCAAGCTGCGATAAGCTTGGGGGAGCTGCATGCAAGCTTTGATCCCGAGATTTCTAAATGAGCTGAGAAGCTGAATCACGCTGGGAATTGAAACATCTTAGTACCGGCAGGAAAAGAAAACAAAGGTGATATCCTTATTAGCAGAGAGCGAAAAGGATACAGGGCAAGCTGAATCTGCTTTTGAAAGAAAGTTAGAGATGTGGTTGGGAAAGCCTAAGGAATTGAAAAAAAGTCTTCTGGAATGAAGCGCCTTAGAGGGTGACAGCCCCGTATTTGAAAATTCTATGGCAGAACCTTAAAAGAGTAGGGCCTCTTGGATTAGAGGTCTGAATATGGCAGGATTAACTGCCAACCCTAAATAAAACCAAAGTCCGATAGCGCACTAGTACCGCGAGGGAAAGCTGAAAAGTACTCTTAATCGAGGGTTAAAAGACTTGAAATCTATCAGTTACAGTTTGTTACTGCTCTGTTCACTTCAGTGTGAAGGGGGGTTGTAACGTACGTTTTGAAAAACGGGCCAGGGAGTTCTTTTATGTGGCAAGGCTAACTAACTTTGTTAGGTAACCGAAGCGAAAGCAAGTATGAAAATGCGTTAGTCACATGGATGAGACCTGAAGCCGGATGATCTATCCATGGGCAAGCTGAAGTCTGGCGAAAGCCGGATGGAGGGCTGAACCGTTGTTGTGGACATGCACTCGAATGACCTGTGGATAGGGGTGAAAAGCCTATCTAATTCGGCAATGGCTGGTTCCTACTGAAATATGCCTTCGTATAGTCTTGTTCAGTTTGTTGGCGGCGTAAAGTACGGATAAAATTTGCAGGGGCTATTGCTTACGGAATTTTTTCCAACTCAGAATCTGTCAACTGCTTAGAACAGGAAACAGGGACAGTATGTAAGATACTGTTCCGAGACCCGAACAAGGGAGACCAAAGTTAAGGTCCCAAAATCTATGTTAAGTGTATCAAAAGGTGTTTTGAACCTAAGACACTGGGGATGTAAGCCTAGAAGCAGCTATCTTTTAAAGAAAGCGTAACAGCTCACCCACTGAGGTTCAGAGCCCTGAAAATGGACGGGGCTAAACATAGTACCGATACTTTGGCGGCACTCGGATGAGTGGCCGGGTAAGTAGGCGTCTTTTCTGCACAGAAGATTCTTCGAGAGAAGAGTTGGAGCGGAAAGGAATGAGAATCCTGGTAATAGTAGGATGTGACTTCTCTGAGAATGAGAAGTGTCGAAAGGGCAAGGTTTCCTTGGCGATATATGTTAACCAAGGGTTAGTCAGCACCTAAGTTGTTCCTTAACTGAGAACGACGATGGACAGCAGGTTAATATTCCTGCACTAATTATGCCTTATATAGTAAAAACGCTTTCGGATAGGAGAGCATTCTTCGGAATGTTTCTTCAGAGAAAACTGGGGAGGGTAATCCTTAGATCCAATTGAATCTGTTGAACAAAATCTCCGAGTCCAAGAGCCAGTGAAAAGCTTTTACTCTTGGCATAATTAGCTGTACCCATATTCAGCACTGATGCCCTAGCTGAGAAGGCTAAGACATGAAAGGGAAATCCAGTTAAGGGAATTCGGCAAGTTAGTCCTGTAGCTTCGGCTGAAGGGATGTCTATCTTTGTGTTTTCAGAAATGTTGATGCATTGATAGATCTAAGTAACAAGGACGGCCCGACTGTTTACCAAAAACGTAGCCACGTGCTAATCTGAAAAGACTTGTATACGTGGTGAGACCTGCCCAGTGGTGGTATCTAAAACTCCTTTTCAAGGGAGCTAAGGACCATTAAACGGCGGGGGTAACTATGACCCTCTTAAGGTAACGTAATACCTTGTCGTATGAATTGCGACTTGCATGAATGGTTTAACGAGGTTGTCACTGTCCCTAGCTGGAACCTTCTGAAAATATTTCCTGGTGCACAGACCAGGGACTCCTAGTGGGAAGCGAAGACCTTGTGGAACTTTACTACAACTTGTTGTTGTAGACTTAAACGAAACGCACAGTGTAGGTAGGAGCGTCGAGACTGTCATTTCGGTGGCAGTGGAGCAACCATGTAACACTACCCATTTTGTTTAAGTTTGCTTACCATTTATGGGACAGCAGCAGGCCGGTAGTTTGACTGGGGCGGTGCCCTGCCGAAAAGATATCGGTAGGACCCAAAGACAGGCTCACCTAGCTTGGAAATCTAGGGATGAGTGCGAGGGCAAAAGCCTGTCTGACTGTATTTTTAACAGTAAGAAATGCAGGGGCGAAAGCCGGGCCTAGTGAACCCACGTGCACTTTTAATAGGTGCCGTGTCTGATAGAAAAGTTACCCCAAGGGTAATAAGCTGGTCGCTCCCGATAGTCCGTATTGACGGAGCGGTTTGGTATTTCGCTGTCGGCTCTCCCTATCCTGCGCGTGCAGAAGCGTGCAAGGGTGTCGGAGTTCACGCATTAAAAGGGATCGTTAGCTGGGTTAAGAACGTCGCGAGACAGTTTGTATGATATCTACTAGGAGTGTTGTT